>JALOBU010000009.1 GCA_023228145.1 Bacteroidales bacterium
AAATGTATTATTGGATGACGTATTATAACACCCTGTTAAATGTCCTAAAAAGACATTATTATTTCCGCTAACATTGGAATAACCTGCCCCATATCCGAAAAAACAATTATTAATCCCTGTTGTATTTTGCCTTCCGGAATTGGACCCCACAAAATTATTATATGAGCTACTACCATTTGCCGAAAAACCTGCATCACTGCCTATAAAAGTATTATGAGAATTTGTGGCAGTTACCGAAGCGCCCGCGGCGCTACCGATATAAGTGTTTGTACAACCGCCAAGAGTTCCAGTTGCTGTACAACCCGTCCCTCCCAAATTGCCGCTTCCGAATGTTTGCGCCTGCATCTGAAAAATACTGAATGTGCTTACCACAATCAGCACGAGAACTTTTTTTACTAAATTTGTTTTCATTGCTTTTTGAATTTTAAGTTTAGGAATTATCATTAAAAATGTAAAATTTATCTTAAGGAGATTCTTACCTTAAAAATATAATTCACTAAAATTAAGAAATTTTTTTGTTAAATCAAAAAAAATTGTTAAACCTTATAACATTTTTAATGATATACCCAATTTACTTTTGTTTTGAATATTTTTCAATCAGAAATTTAAAACCCTGAAGATTACGGATATTGTCCATGTCGGTATCGGTTCCAATATGGTCAAAGTTGTCAAAACCTTTTTGTAATGCCTTCTCCAGATAGTCAAGGGAGTTTACATGGTCGTTGCCTAAAGAATAAAAACAAGCCATATTATAATACACCCAGGGTTCTTCCGGTTCTTTCTGTATGGATGTGATAAAATATTGTTCAGCCTTTTTGTTTTTCCCGGTTTTCAGGTAAACATATCCTAAACCCTGGTAGCCAAGGTACCTGTCAGGGGCATAAGTTATGTATCTTTCATAATAGAGTTTTGCCTTTTCATAATCTTTTAATTCGTTGGCGTAAAGCATCCCGATGGTGTAAGTACGGTATTCGTATTTGTTGTCGCAACGCATGGCGTTTTCGTAACTGCTTATGGCATCTTTGTATTGTCCCATATCGTAATACAAATCGCCGATATTGGAATACCCCAGTCCGTAACAACTATCTTTAGAAATAGCTTTTAAGTAATATTTTTCAGATTTTGGGTAATCTTTCATATCATAATATACATTGGCGATATCCAAATAAGTTCCCTTATAATTAGTATCAATTTCAAGGGCTTTGTAATAACTATCCAAAGCCTCATCATATTTGCTTTCATAATAATAGCAGTTGCCAAGTTCAAGATACGCATCGCTGTTATTGGGATTAAGGGCAACATACCGGTTGAAATAATCTGCTGCAATTACATAATCCTTCAAGTCATACTGATACATATCTGCAATTTTGTACAGAGCCTTATATGCTGTAGAATCCACCTGCAAAGCCCTCAGGTAATATTCTTTGGCTTCTTCATATTTTCCCTGGAGCCTGTAAACACGCCCCAGTTCAATGTATGTCGCAGCATATTTGGGGTCAGATTTCATGGCCTTTTCGTAGAGAGGCATGGCTTCATCAAGCCTGTCCATAGATGAAAAGCACTGCCCTGCATAAAGATAAGCTTGTGCGTAAAGGGTGTCAAGTTCATAAGCTTTCTGATAATAAGAAAGCGCTTCGTTGTATTTATCCTGATTGTAATATAAATTACCAAGATTCACATAAGTGCTTGTATAAGAAGGTCTGAATTGAAGATATTTTTTATAATAGTCTTCGGCATTGGTGTAATCTTCTAACTCATACAGGTAAATTGCAGCTATTTTACTGTAGCCTGTGCAATAAGAAGTGTCAATTTGCGCGGAGCGTTTATAGTAATATATTGCTTTATCAAAAACTTTTTTGGTTTCGTAGGCAAAGCCAAGATTATAAAGCGCCCTGGCAAAACCATCGTTGTATTTGACGACTTCCTGCAGCATTTTTATTGCCACATCGGGTTCATTCATTTTTATATAGCACAGGGCGGCATTGGTTTTATAATCTTTGTCGTCGGGTTTAAACTCAAGGGCTCTATTAAACATTTCCAAGGCTTTCTCATACAATTCCTGGTCGTAATAGCACCATCCCATGCTTGAATATGCACTGGAATATTTAGGTTTAAGAACCAGTGCCTGCTGATGGAAATTTATGGCTTTTTCATATTCCGTTTTGTTATAATAGCTGAGGCCAAGATTATAATAAGGTTCGGGCATATCCACTTTAAACCCTATAGCTTTGTTATAAAAAATTATAGCAGAATCATGTTTGCCTTCCGCCGTATAAATAGTTCCGAGATTATTCCATGCATAAGCCCAGCGTGGTGTCAATTCCAGGGTTTTGCGGTAATATTTTTTCGACATATCGTATTGCTTCAGGTTGCTGTAGGAACCTCCCATAAGGAAATATGCAAAGGCGGCATCGGGCTCCAGTGTAATCACTTCATTGAGTATGCTGAGTATCTTTTGATTGTCGGTTTCATAGAGGCAGGCTTTCAGTAAGAGGTAGCGTGATTTGATGTTCTTATACATGATATAGCTTTCATCAATCATGTTGTAAGCGTATTCCATCTCATAATAGGCTTTGTTCAAGTCAATGCTGTCGGGGATGTCCATACCTGCAAGATAATTATTGATTACTATCTGGGCTTTATCCTGCAAGGCAGCAAGCAAGGTTCTTTTCACGTTAGATATGATTGCTGCCGCATCTTTGTTGTCTTTAAGCCTCTCATATATTGCCCATGCGCTTTCCTGATTCTCTGCAGAATCTATCAAAAGGTTGCGCGAGATGCTAAGCTGGAAACTTTGATACTCTCTTACAACCGACGAGTCAAGTTTTTCCAGTATTTTGTCTTCAAATCCCTTGAATGCCAGCTGGCTCGATGTACCGGTTTCTGTTCCCTGTTCATTGAGCAGAGCCAAAAGAGTTACACTGTCAACATGGGATATCACGGCATTCATATCACCGTTTACACTTGGATTTTGTACAAACTTGGTTTCACGCGGTATGTTCTGCAGGAGATACACCAGCAGTTCAGCCGAAGTAACTTTTTTGTCGTTGTTCATATCCGCCAGCCCTTTCATACCACGAAGCAGGTAATGTGTAAAAACGCCGCCTCCGTTGCCGCCCCATTTTTTATCCTCATATGAAAGCTCTCCCCCCTGCGAAGAGAGGATTTTTGTGATATTCTGCCATTGTTCCTGCAAAGCTTTTGCTGTAAGCTGGGCGCCCTCAACACCTCCGGCAAGTTTTCCCGAACGGCAAGCGTCAGTAACAAGCAACACCTTGCATTTTTTATCGGCAAAAGTGAGCAGGTAATCCTGCAGATAATTGATTCCGATAGTCCCTCCTGTCATATAAGCAGCCACAGGAGCATCGTAAGCGAGCAGAAATCCGTTTTGCCTTACCGTTTTTGTTTCAAGGTCGCCATGGCCCGAAAAATAAAATATAATCTGGTCGCCTTCGTGAACCATCTCGAGCATTTCCTCCAGGGCAGCATAAATACGCCCTGCCGTTGCTTTTTCGTTGAGCAATAAAATCACATTGTTTGAATCAATATTGCCGCCTGCAGGGGATATCAAAAATTTATAGAAAGCATAAGCATCCGTATGGGCATACTGCAATTTCTGAATGTTTTTGTAATTCGAAATACCTACGATGATGGCATGGATGTTTTTGCTTTCGGAACCCGGATTATTCTGAATGCCGGTAATTCCCTTTGATTGGGCCGTAATCATAAGCGGCACCATCAAAACTGCACAAAGCAATATTATTTTTTTCATGTTTGTATTTATTAAATTACCTTTTAATACCACAATAATACTTTCCACAAATTCTGATTATTTCCGGAGAAAGAAAGGCGTTTCACCTTAACATCGTCTTTGTAACCTTCCGGTTGAGTTAGATACAGGTCAACAGTACCAAGAGATGACGACATTCTCAGCGCGGCACCCAGGTCTGCTGCTGTTTTCACACGCCACATTGACTTGTAATTTTCGCTATCGTATCCGGCAGCTTCAATCTTCCAGGTTCCGAAATTTATCTCCTGCCCCCTCAGGCGCGTAGCACCTTTCAATCCCCCACTGTTTTTTTCCTCAGCATAAGGCTCGTACTCATTAAAAGAAATATAAACACCTCCGTCTTTTGCAGACAGTTTAATCCCATTCTTTTCCATGGCATAAAACGATATTTCCTGTAAGCGCTGCGGATTAAGTTCCATAGCTGTAATATCTATAGTCTGCAAATTACTCCCATTTTTAAGTTTTAGTTTCACTATGCTGCCGGGTGTCAGTTTCTCAAATTCACCCAGGGCTTCTTCATTGTTTCTTACAACAACACCATTAATATCAATTATTTTATAACCAATCTTATCTTTCAGCACTTTCTCTGCAGGCGAGCCGGGAATAACACCGCTTATTACCGGGAGGCTGTCAGAAAGCTCCCAGCCGTCTTTGGTAACTGTAGAATATTTATTGTATTGATATTTCTGCGAAAGCTCAATGCCAATGTACGCTCTCACTACCCTGCCATTATTGCTTATAATATTTTCAATAATTCTTTTGCTGATAACACCTTCGAGTGCGAAATTAATCTGAGGCTGCCAGATAGACTGTCCGTTCATATCTGCGAAAGCAATCTGTGAGTTGATGCCGACAACCTGCCCTTTTTCATTTACCAGCGGGCCGCCGCTGTTACCCCATATCACGGTGGCGGTACTTTGCAGAAAGCCAAACTTGCCTGTTAGCCCGCTGCGTATCCTGTTTTTTGCACTGATAATGCCGTCTGAAACCGAATAAGGATATTCGCCCAACGGGTTGCCAAGGGCAAACACTTTTTCTCCAATTCTTGGGTTTTTTGCAGAAAAATAGACAGTACTAACCTCAGTTCCCGGAGGTGTGATAAACTCAAGAACAGCGATGTCATAAAAAGAATCACCACCTACAACCTTCGCTTCGTACTTTTTGCGGTTAATGGAATATATATAAATACTGCCTGCCAGTTCTGAAGCGTTTTCAATAACATGTGCATTTGTGATAACATATTTTTTTCCGTTTTTTTCAATGATAAAACCCGAGCCGGAGCCTTTGGAATTACTTAAATCTAAAATTTTTTCATAAGCTGTTTCAGCTTCGCTTCCACGAAAGCCGAGCAACTGTTTTGTATCTTCTGTCCTCTCAACGGAAACGGTAACTACCGAAGACAATACATTTTCCAGTATATCCGATAATGTCGGCTGGGTTTGAGATATCGCCTGAGTAAAACTAAATAATAATACAACGGCCAATAATAAAGTTTTTTTCATAATGACAAATTTTTCGATGAATGAATTATTTTTCTTTACTTCTTATCAATAATTTTTGCACCGACCAGTTCAGCGGCGTGGTATTTTGCGCAACGCCTCTGGAGCCGGTTCCCACAGAGTTTAATAAATTGTCCAGACCGAAGCCTCCTCTCGTTCCTTTATTACTGACAACCCCTTCACTGTTAAATGCCTGAAAGTTGTTAATGGCTTCATCGGAAGTTACAAGAAAATAACTGTCAATTCCGAAGGGAGGGCCTATGGTAAATGTTATCTGCCCCAGCGGAATTTCTTCTTCATAATTATATATCCTGGAATTGGGGAGTTTATTACCTTCATTGCCGGTATTCTGAGGTGGAAAAATCTGCTGAGTAGTACCGTTAATGTCTATAATAAAGACATAAACATACCTGCTTTTTCCCATCCATCTTTTTAATTGCTCTTTGGTAGTGGTAAGCACCAACGAATATTGTTCCCCGTTGAGAACAGTTCCGGCAGTGAGATATGCGCCGGTTTTGTTATTTTTCAATGCGAGGCTGAATGGGAAAGAGCCATCATCAGGCGGAGAACTGATGGTTTGCCATGCGTTGATTTTTCCAAGTTTCAGTGCCAGTTCCGTTAGTTTTTGTCCAGCAGTAACAAAATCTTCTGTTTTCTTAATTAAAATCCAATCTGTTTTCAGGGGTGTTGCTGCAATAAAAGTAGTGTCGGACTCACTTATATTTGGCTTCAGCCAGGCATACCTGATTACATTGTCAATAAAAGAGCCAGCAAGAATATAATTCGCATCCACAATGTTTTTGGTTATGTCTATGGCATTATTCCGTGAATCGACACCTATTTCTAAAGTTTTGATTAATTCCTTTGAAGGTGGCAGTTGAAGAAAAATTCCGGATTTTTTTGGTATTTTTTTATTGATAGTTTCAGCATCGGGGTTCTTGCCGAGGTCAATTACTTTATTTTCCGGGCCTGTAGCTATCCATGAACCATTATAATATTGAATTATATAGTCGGGGGAAGTTTTTACAGGGTCGGTAATCCATGTATAGCTTTTGTTGCCTGAAATTGTGCTAATATTTTCAGATGTTTTCAGCAGGTCAGCATGGTTAAAATCATTTTCAGGAAACCACACTTTCAGGTCAGGAGCATTAGATGCCGCCCAACTGATTACTTCAAACAAATCTCCGGGTTTTATAGCATTGATGTCTCCTTTTATCAGTTTTGCTTTTGATTTCGACATACCGGACACCTGAGTAATCATAATGGTTTCTTCTGTATTGCTGCTGCCGGATTTTTTTAGTTCACAGTTGATATTAAGCCCGATGGCCCATCCTCCCTGTAATACTATATTGTCTGTTCCATCAGTGCTTGTTACGGCTACTAATGTTTTTCCCGAATTTTTATCCACGGCATTACCAAAAAGCCCTTGTTTTCTTCGTTCCGAATTAGCCCCCAGCACGGGTTCCTGTGTGCTGCCTTTGGCCTGCATGATGGCTTTTATCCTCAGAAATAGTACTTCAACAGACTCACCTGCATATGATGTGTTTAGGGCTTTTGTAAGTGCAACCGTAAATGCTCCATGAGGTGCGCCGTTATCGTCCAAAGCTTCTTTAGCCAATTGCTCGGGCTGAGCTGCCGACAGCACAAGGGCACCCCTGTCTTCAGGCTTTTGGGGCACCGAAGGGTCTTTGGCATCAATGCTGCTGCCGTTTATATGGCGTGATTTGAAAGATTCAGGAAGGTTATTTCCGCGTGCGATGGAACCACTGTGGCAACTGTCAAAAATCAAAGTCAATATCACTCCTTTATCAATAAGTTTATTAAATAATACCGACAACTCCTTATCACGAATATCGAACATATCGGCAGGCACTATACTTTCATCCTGCTTATCGCCTGATTCTTCCGAAGATAAAGAATTATAAACCTGTGAACCGTGCCCTGCATAATAAACAAACACTACATCACCCTTCTGAGAAACTTCAATGAGTTTTTCAAGCTGTTTGATGATATTTTCGCGTTTGGCTTCCTGGTTATGAAGCGTTGAAATATTTTTTTTATCAAAACCAAACCTGCTGATAATGATCTGCTCAATCACCGTGGCATCGTTCACACAACCATCCAGGTTGGTCCACCCGCCCCGAGATTCGGATGTCTGGGGATTCACCGGCTGATAAATGTCAATTCCAACAAGTAAAGCTCTCTTTGTCTGCGAAAACGCAGAAAGTGATATGAAAACAAAAAACATTGTTGCGAAAATAACCAGACTGTTCTTCGATACCTTAACAAATGATTTAACCATAAAAATTTTATTTATTAATAATTTCTGAACGTATGAAGTAACCGAAAAAGTATTACAAATTTACTACATTTTAAAGCGACAAACAATACGGCTCATTATAAATAAAAAAGGCCGTTCATTATGAACAGCCTCTTTTTACATGTCAGTTTGGATTTATTCCCAAAGATTCCAGGTGTATTCATAATCACAGTAAAATGTCTGCGGGCCCCAATAATAAGTTCCTCCGATAGATTTACCATAGATTTTTGTACTGCCGGAATAAGTTGTGGTATAGGCCTTGGTGTAAGCAGAAATGGTGCCCACCCATGAACCATCAACATAAATATCTACACCATAAGGGGTGTAATTGTTCACGGTAATAGTGCATACTCCGCTACGTGCTTTTTCAGGTTCCACTGCTTTGGTATCATCAGTGGGTTTGCCTACAGTAATATTGGGGTCGGCACCACGGGTTTTTTCATATACCGAAGCTTTGGTGGTAACATCTTTCTTTTCCTGAGCCTGTACCGATGTAAAAGCAGATGCAACAAATGCAACTAAAACTACTAAAACTAACTTTTTCATAATCATTGTTTTTGGTTAATACTTGTTTAATTCATTTTTAGGTTTATAATTTATTTTGCAAAAGGTAACCACAAAAATAATTCATTTTAATATTAAAATTCAATTTTTGTTAAAATAACAGGATTATCACAATTTTAAAATCCTAATAACCAACATAAAAAATGAAATTCATTAATATTTAATGTAAAATATTTTCAGGCATTTTAAAAACAATAATTAAGCCAAATAATACCTTATAAAAAAAAATTTATGCTTTGCATAAATTTTCATGAACCTCAACAGTGTATTAATAAATTTAATGTATTTTTTTTTCAAAAATTCAATATACTGTATTTATTTTGTAAAAAAAGTTTTTTCAGGTTATATACTTTTGTACCATAAAAGCTATAAACAGACATATTTATGCAAAATGACGAGTTCATAATTAATAATTTGAAACATGGGCAACCCAAATCCCTTGAAATTATTTACCAAAAACACCGTAAGGATTTCCTTAGATGGGCGGTTTACAAATATAACATCGAAACTGAACAGGCTGAGGATGTCTTTTCTGATGCAGTCATTGATGTTTATCATAATATTGTCAATGGGCGTTACACCAAAAATGTCAACACAACTTTAAAATCATATTTATTTGAAATTGGAAAGTATAAAATACTTAATCTGTTAAACAAGAATAAAATGTCGGAATCACACCTAAAAAGAATAGCCCTTAATACAGAATATTCCTATCAATTGGAGCAGGGTGGTTTTTTCGACATGGCTAAAAAAGTAAACGAGCTATTGCTGATGATTGATGAAAAATGCCGTAAAGTGCTTACCTTATTTTATTTTGATAACCTCAGCATGGAACAAATAGCCGAGGCTTTGAAATTTAAAAACCAGGATGTGGCAAAAAACAAAAAGCTGAAATGTTTAAAACGAATTCAATCGCTTGCATTTGGGCGTGTCAGTAAAGAAGATATGTACGATTAAATTTTTTAATATGGAAAATGATATACTCCTGCTTTTCGATAACTTCCTTTTCAACAAACTTTCCGAAGAGGAAAGAAGCAATTTTGAAACCCGGCTTAATACAGAACCGGAGTTTAAAAAAGAATTTGATGAATACCTGGCTATAGTTGAAGGCATTAATATCTACGGGCATAGCCTGCTGAAACAAAAACTTGAGGCTTTAAAGCTTGGGCAAATTAAAAAAGAAACCAAAATAAAGCATTTACGCATAGCTATCTCCATCGCCGCAGTTTTGGTTATTTTGATGATACCGGGCTTTTTCCTTTATCAGCATCTGACTATAAATACACGTTTGTACAATAAATATTATATTGAAGACAACGGATTGCCTGTCTTAATGGGATTCAATAAGAATGTTAGTATGAACGAAGCCATGATTGAATATAAAGATAAAAAATACAGCATAGCCCTCAAAAAGTTAGAAACCATAAAAACGGATGCTCCAAATAACGACACTGTTTTGTTTTATACCGGCATGTGCCACCTGCAATTGAAAGACAAAAATAAGGCTGTGGAAAACTTTTTGGCGATTATAGACAAAAATGCAGTATATTATTATGCGTCAATGTATTACACTGCCCTAACTTACATAAAAGATGGAAATTTTGAGAAGGGCAATGCTTATTTAAATGAAGTTATACAATGCCAAAACTGCATTTATAAAAACTATGCTTTAAGCCTTTTAGATGAAATAAATTAATATTAATAAAATTGTTGAAAAAAAATTGAAAAAAATTTTGTTTTAAGAATTATATATTTAAATTTGTAAAAATTTATTACTAACCAAAAAATTTAGTTATGAAAAAATTAAGATTAATTTTAGTATTAGGCTTTGCTGTATTGGCTTTTACCGCATGCAAGAAAAAATACACATGCACTGAAACTTATTCAGTAAATGGTGTGTTAGCTAACACTACTATTTATACATATGAAGCATTAACAACCGAAGAACTGTCAAATGTAGAAAATTTGGGCACATATTCATATGTTGACGGTGATGGTGACCAAATTGCAAGAGAAACAACCTGTGATTAAAAATTATTTTTAAAAACCAACAATTTAATTATGAAAAAATTAAGATTAATTTTAGTATTAGGCTTTGCTGTATTGGCTTTTACCGCATGCAAGAAAAAATACACATGCACTGAAACTGCTTCAGTAAATGGTGTTTTATCTTATACCAATGTTTACACATATGAAGCATTAACAACCGAAGAACTGTCATATGTAGAAAATTTGGGCACATATTCATATGTTGACGGTGATGGTGACCAAATAGCCTATTCAACAACCTGCGATTAAAAATATTCATTTTTACAGAAAGAGGCTGTCTCAAAAGGCAGCCTTTTTTTTTAATATTCATACTCATCATCTTCAAATTCCTGTTGCTGTTTTTTCTTTTTCGGTTTAATTCCCTTGTTAAATTTGAAAGATGCCCCGAAAAACAGCGCTCTTGAATCGCGCCAACGCTTCGTTACCGAATAATAATCTTCCGCATTAGTTTGTGTTTCGGATTTGCGGGTATTCAATACATCACTAACCCTTAAGGTCAGGGTCAGCATATTGTTAAAAAAGTCTTTTTTCAGGCCTATATCAAAATCATAGCTTGCAAGTCTTTTTCCCTGTGCATCGGCTCCACCGCCGTGGCCCCACCCACGGCTTTGAGCTATTACCTGTGATGACCTGTAATTAAATCCCAGTTGTATATCAAATGATTTCCAAAAGGTCATAGCCGAATTCACTTTGGCAGTCCAGCTAGGATGTATGTCATTAAACCCTTCGATGGATGATTCTCCGTAATATTTTGTACCAAAAAGGCTGAAATTAGCATTTATCTTCCACCATTTAAAAATTCCCTGAGCATAAATCAGCTCCAGTCCGAAAGAACTTCCCTTATCAAGATTCTGATATGTTGTAAATGTTACTCCGTTGTCGAGAAGGCTCATAACACGGGTTATCATATTGTCTGTTTCCCGGTAAAAAAGTGTGGTATTGAAAGATGTATTTTTAAAACTAATCAGGTGCCCCAGTTCAAAAGCATTGGTAAATTCTGGTTCCAGATAAGGGTTGCCGGCCGATAAATTCATGGGGTCGGAATAATTGATAAAAGGGTTCAGATTGCCGGACCGCGGGCGGTTGACACGTCGGCTATAGCTGATTTGCAAGGCATGCCTGTCGGTAAATTCATATTTTAAATGAATAGTGGGAAACACATTGAAAAAATTACTCCTGTAAGTAGAATCCGTAGTCCTCTGCTCACAAATTGTGATGGCTTCCTCAGCCCTGATGCCAGCCTGAAACATAAATTTCTTAATATTATTGGCATATATCAGGTACGCCGAATGTAACTGCTGTGAATAATCAAAGATATTGCTGGAATAAGTGTTATACATCCATCCGCCATTATTGTTATTTAAGTCAAACGATTTATAATCCTGATAATTGGATATATAGGAACCTTTATATCCCGTTTCTATTCTTCCCCACTTGCCGAAAGGATGCATATAATCAAGCTGCCCGTAAAACCTGATGTTCTTATTTTTATTTCCGTTTCTCTGAACCCATGGAGGCTCTGCGCTGGGCGTCAAGTCGGGATTATAATACGTAGTGGTCATATCAGCCACATTTTCATAGGGAGTGCTGGAATAAAAAATACTCGCAGTCAGTTCCTGATTTTTTTTATTAAATGTCAATTTATAATCCAAGCCGGTTTCGTATCCGCCATAAGAACTTGATGTTTTACTAAGCCTGTTGTAATAATCGGCAAGCAGGTTATTATAATCATATACAAAATAATCAGCATCATCCTCAGGGTTAAACCTTCTGATATTATACTCTCCAAAAACCGACAATGTATTGCGTTCGTTTATAAAATAATCTGCCCCCAGTTTGATATTGCCGAAATATCCCTTTCTTTGTGACTCGGATTGCTGCTTATAATAGGTAGTAGTATCATTGGAATACAGTTCTCTGTATGAATCGTAATATGAATTCATTTTGTTTCTTCTGCCGTCTGCATTTATATAAAACCCGAATTTTTTTATATTATATGCAAAATTTAAAGAGCCTCCGTACCTGCCGTTTGTTGAGGCATTAACCGTAGCCATTATACTATATCCGTTTTCTTTTTTCCTTTTTGTAACAATATTAATGATACCCGACATGCCATCGGGGTCATACCGCGCAGAAGGATTTGTAACGATTTCTACTTTTTCTATCATTCCGGCAGGCATCTGGTCAAGGCTGGTAAGGCCTGAAGGCCTTCCGTCAACAAAAATCGTTACATTGGTAGAGCCTCTTAGGCTTACATTCCCTTCTATATCCACTTCCACAGAAGGTATCGTCTGCATGATGTCCAATGCAGTACCTCCCGCAGTCAGTATGTTTTTATCTACATTAATAACTTTTTTGTCGAGGTTGTATTCTACCTGGTCTTTTTGCCCGGTGATAGTAACAGCATCAAGAGCTGTGGCAGTGGTTTCCAAATCAATTGTATGCAAATTAATATATGATTTATCACTGTTAATAACTATATCGGGGATAATTTTTGCAGCGTAACCAATGAAATTAATTTTTACAAAATATCCTCCATAAGGAATATTATCAATGATAAATTTCCCCTTTGAATTTGTCAGCCCCCCAGTTACCATGGAAGAATCAGAATTTTTACAAACAATCACATTGGCAAACTCAACAGGTGAACCTCCTTTTTGGTCTTGTACCGTTCCTAAAATTGTCCCTTTGCCCAATGAGCCGTTTCCATTGATATTTTCAGGTTTGTTCTGTGATAATGTTACTAAACTTACTGCAAACAGCCACAACGCACATATTAAATACTTCATACCTGCTATTCCTTCTGCATTATCTTTATTTCAATGCATTTATAATAATTCTTTCCACATCAAGCGCTGAGTTTGTCATTACTTCGGTAATAATGCCCCCAATGGATGCTGCAACCATACTCGCATTGACTCTTGAAATATAGGTTTTCCCGTCTGATTTCGTATATACCGATATTCTGCAAGGCATCAGGGCGGAAACTACGCGCTCATCGTCTTTCTCAAGTATTCTTGAGGAATGCTTTGGATGGCAGATCTCAAACACCCTGACAGGCAACACTTCTTTGCCGAAATTACGCATGGTCTGCTGTAAATCATGAACGGCAGGGGTCTTCCAACCCTCTGCCGCAATGCTTTCAGCCAATTTTTTTAATGTTTCTTCAAAACCGAAAGGACTCGCTGTCTCAAAGAACAACTCATTAACTATCATATACTTACTTGTTTTTTATTTACTCTGATGAGGGCAATTTTGATGTTGTTGACCGGCATCAGGTTTCTGTCCGCAGCATCCTTTTCCCGGGCCATAGCCTTGTCCCATTCCACAACCTGTGCCGCTACCATGCCCATAGCCGGGATTTTGTTTCGGGCCTTTGCCTTTTTCACCATCCCCAAACTTTGCATGATGTAAATCGAAAGCTAGCTTTTGCTCGTCATTTAATAATTTTCTTACATCCTGCCTGAAAGCTTCACGTTTTTTTGCCATATCGGCTTTGAGTGAATAAATTTCATCAATGGTTTTGTTCACAGCAGTTACATCAACATTGTCTCCTGATGAAACAGTTTTTAAATGCGCCTTCTTTTCGTCTATCTGATTTTTTATTGGAAGGGTTTCTTTCTGCATTTTTAGTTTCAGCGTTGTAATTTGTTTTTCCTGCTCAGGAGTCAGGTCTTTAATAAATCCGAGACCACATTTTTGACCTGCCGAGGTACCGGGGTTTTCTTTTTGTTGTTGCTGATGCTGGCACTGGGCCATAGCCATATTGCTGGCGGAAAGAAAAATAAACGCCAACATCATTGCAAAAATTACATTTAACTTTTTTGTTTTCATTTTTTTTAGTTTTTTAGTTTGTAGTCATATATTATTTTTTTAAAATCTTTCCCTTTTGCATTCCTTATGCTTTTTTTTACTTTTAAAACCGAAAGGTTTGTGCATACAGTCGTCGTGGCAAAAAACACCTGAATATATCCCTGCAAGTTTCAGTTGTTGCTCTGAAGTACATACTTTTCTAAGGTTTAAATAATGGCTGATAAACATCTTGCGTACTTGCGCATAAAGAACTCCGAGATCATCTGCAGTCGAATACAATAAAAGGCTGTCGGGTTCTGTTTTTGACAGGTTTTCTGAGATGACACTTCTTTTTTCATCCATCAGTTTACGCAAAGCTGCGACACTGTCGTGATGCGCCTTTTTCATTATCCTGAATTTTTTGGCCTGAACAGGTGTAAGCTCTAATTTTTTTTCGAGAAATGACTGCATACAAGGTTGCCCTTTTTTGGGTTTGTTACTGAGGGGTTCATTATACATCTTATATAATATAGTGGCAATAGCTGCGGTATTTATCAACAGCACCGCAACGACCAGCCATAATGTTACTCTGTTTTTATTGAAATAGCTCATAATTTATTCGTTATTACTTAAATAATATGTTTCCAATGCTTCCATGTTGTTTTCTTTCAACCCGTATTCTTCAGCTATCAGCACTTCTGCATTTTTTATGTTCTGATTTTGCTCTACAATATCATTATTATCAAAAAGGTGGTCGCTTATTTTAATACCTATAAAAATACCAGCCAGTATCAGTATGGCTGAAAAAACAGGTCGCAATACACCAGATAAAATTCTTCCTGCAGATACTTCCGACTTCAGATTATTGATTTTGGCAATCAGCCTTTGCTGGAAAAACTCATCGGGCATGAGTTCTTCATCAGAAGGGACTGTTGAAAGTACTGATGTCAATTTTTGATAAATTACTTTACAGGTACTGCATTGAGCCAGATGTTCCTGCATTTCCTGATGAAGAGCGGTGTCTGTATCCTGATAAAAATAATTAAGAATGTTTTTTCCGAAATTTTTGCAGTCCATAAAAGGCTTTTTATACCATTAGACAACAAATCCTAAAAAAACTTGCAGAAAAAAAATTATTTAGCGAAATAATTTCAACAGCGAAGACTGAAGCTCCATTTTTGCCCTGTGTATCAGTGATTCAACAGAAGCCACCGAAACACTCATGATTTCCGAAATTTCTTTATATGACATGCCGTCAATTTTATTCAGGGTAAAAGCTATTTTTTGGTTTTTAGGCAGTTTATTTATCCGGGAATATAAAATTTTATTTTTTTCAGCAAGCACGAGTATATCTTCGGGGCTTATTTCAAAATTATTTTTTTCTGTGATTATGTCAATATTTTTTTCATGGCTGCTATTTACAAAGGGTTGCAAAAAAGCATACTGCTTTTTCTTTTTGTTAAAGTTGATAGACTTGTTAATAGAAATACGGTATAACCAGGTTGATAAAGAAGAAGTGTGCCTGAAACGGCTTATATTGGCAAAAGCATCCATGAAAACTTCCTGGCTGATATCTTCGGCATCCTCTCGGTTGTTCACAAAACTCATGGCCAGCCGGAATACCATACCTGAATATTGGTGTACCATTGCATAGCTTGCCTCTTTTTTACCCTCAATAATACCGTTTAAAAGTTCTTTATCTTCCATTTTTGCTGATAAGCATACAAATATGCATTAGATTTTTGCATTTATTATTAACAGTTTTATTTTTAACAAGTTTTTAATTTAAAAAATACGCAAAATTTTTAATAACTGCAAGTATTTGGCAAATATTTGAAAACTTTGTAATAAACAAATGAATTAATAACATTAACTGCATTTTTTTAGTATAACTTATTTTTTTTTAATTTTATTTTATATTTTTATAATTACGTCATTTTTTTTTATATATTTGCATTTTAATTTAATATTATGTTTAGATATTTTATTAAAAATTAACAAAAACATATATCATTTTAAATGGAAAAGGCAATAAAATATAATAATGTAAAGTTATCACATAGAATTTATTTTTAAATAGCACCATTATAAACTTAAATAATTATAAACATTAAAAAATTAAAATTATGACACTAAGTAAACAAATTGACATCAACAAATTTGATGCCGCAGCACGCAAAATGAGATCCATTGCTCATCCGATGAGAATAGCCATCATTGAGTTATTGGAAACCAACAAACAAATGAACGTAACACAGATTTACGAAAAACTGAATATCGAACAGGCTGCTGCCTCTTTGCACCTGAACCTGCTCAGGACACACGGTGTTCTCGACAGAAAAAGAAGTGGCAAAATGACTTTTTACTCTCTTAAATCAGATGCTATCACCAACCTGATAGACTGTGTAAAAATGTGCGGCAACGAATAATTTCAGGAAAATACCGTTAACACAATTTTCCTTCTTTGATTCTGGTTTCTAAATTCGCAGAGGTATATGCCCTGCCATGTGCCTAAAGCGATTTTACTTTTAACAATCGGGATAGTAAGTGATGTCCCCGTAAGAGAGGATTTTATATGTGCCGGCATGTCATCATTGCCTTCGGCATCATGTGAATAATAATGTTCTCTTTCGGGGACAAGCTTTCTGAAAAAATTTTCCATGTCGCTCAAAACCGTTGGGTCGGAATTTTCATTGATGGTAATTGCAGCAGATGTATGCTGAAAAAAAATATTCAATAAACCTGCTTCAGGAAGTTTGGGAAGGTTTTTTTATATAATATCGGTAATCACATGAAAGCCTCTTCCAAAAGATGGTAGGATTGTTTCTGTTTGATATATCATAAAAATTAAAAAAGTTATTTTTGCATTATGAATATCAAAAGTACACAGAAATGTTATCATTCCTAAGGTTATCTTTATTCATATTTAATATCTTTTTCTTTTTTGCTACGTTTTCACAAACCGCCAATTCATTATTTGAAGCAGGCGAAAAGAAATTCCATGAAAAAGATTATACTGCTGCAATAGCAGAATTCACAAAATGCGTTGAAAAAAACGAGTTTTTTTATGAAGCATATACAGGAAGAGGAAACTGTTATGTTATGCAAAAAAATTTCGATGCTGCCCTGAAAGATTTTAACAAGGCAATAGAAATCTTTCCCAAATATTATCAAGCTTATACCTTACGTGGAAAAGTTTATGCAGAACTGAAAGATTTTAAGAAAGCCATTGCTGACTATGGGAAAACTATAGAGTTGAAGCCCGAATACGAGGAAGCATACCTTGCCCGTGCTGAACTTTATAGCAGAAGCAACGACTTAAAACAGGCTTTTAGTGACCTTACAAAAGCAATACTGATAAACAGTGAAAATCAGGAAACTTACTTAAAAAGGGCTGCTGTCAGCGAAAAACTAAAAAAAGAAAAGGATGCCCTGGCTGATTATACAGCCGCCATAAAAATAAAAGCCACTTTAGCTGAAGCTTATTACCGCAGAGGCCTGATTTATGAAAAAGAAAGCAAATACTCCCTTGCTGCCTCTGACTTTCTGAAAGCAACAGAACTGAAAATGAGCAACAAGGATATTCATTCCCATTGTGCCACGGTATGTTTCCTTTCGGGCAATTATGAAAAAGCTGCCGAACACATTACAATGCTTTTAACCATATTTAATCTAAAAGATGCCAAGTTGTATTATAAAAGAGCGATTTGTTATTACCATACTGATAAACTTGAGGAAGCTCTGAAAGACTTTACAAAATCGAGCCAGTTAGATCCGAAAAATGATTCTGCACATCTATACATGGCTAAATTATACATCAGCCGGCATAATTCCAAAAGTGCACAGCTTTGTTATACCAAAGCCATAAATGCCAATGCCGGTAATGCCGAAGCCTATGCCGGAAGGGCCTCATTATGGTTTACCCAGAATAAATATGAAGCCGCACTTAACGACTATAACAATGCCTTGAGAATTATTCCCTGTGCAGAATGGTATTTTTTTCGCTCTGAATGCAAAGAAGCCCTGAATGACCTAAAAGGAATGTGCGATGATATCAAATCATCGGCAGCTCTAGGATATCCGAAAGCGACCAAAGTTCTTGAAGCAAAGTGCCAATAATTTAATTTCTTATCTGAAGTAAGAAAATGTATCTTTTTTTTAAAAAAAATTTAAATTTGTAGTAAATTTACTCCAAATATTTTTCACATGAAAAAAGCAAAAAGATTTCTTTTATTGATTATTTGCGGAATTCTCCTTATACCTGTGGTTAATTCATGCAAAATCGGAGATGAAGATTCCGATTTTACTATTTATTCTAGAAAATACCGCCTTTGCCAGAACTGGAGCTTTTCGTACTATAAACATGTGGTACAACATAACGACACCATTGTTACTAACGAATACGATGGTTCGTCATATATCACTGTTATTGGCAATAAAGTGTACATTTCTTCAGCCACCATGAGAATATCCTTTAATACCAATGGTACCTATGTCTGGGATGAGTACATTGCCAACGACACTTCTGTTTATACTTACAAGGAAGAGGGATATTGGTACTTTACCGGTGGCGGTAGCGACACAGAGACCCAATATAAAGAATTACTGGCTTTGCAAAAAATAAAATCCACACAAACAATGCAGATAGCCGGTGTCACAACAACCAACACCTATGAAGGCTCCGGGACACTACAAACCACTATTTACAGGCTTATCAAGCTTGCCATCGACGAAGTTAAAATGGAGTCACGCGTGGAAAAGCAATACATACAAGGCGACCAAACCATACTGGATATTGTTACAACGGAAATAAACCTGACAATGGGTGCAAATTAATATTTCATTAAAAACAATGCATATTATGAAAAACATAAAAAAGCTATTTACAATTATTTGTATGTCAGCCGCCGCAGGCTTTATCATGACTTCATGCCAAAAAATTGATACCGGGAAACTTGCCGGAAATTGGAAAGTGAAAGTGATGACAAGCACTTATGAATATCTGAATAAGAAAACTGTAACTAATTTTGACGGAACTAAAAAAAATGTGGAATATTTTGTGAATGACACCATGATAAACGGTGAACTAACAAATTACTACAAGTTTTCTTCCTATGCTGGAGAAATAATTATTGATTTCGGGAAAAAAGGTTCCTATTATTATAAGGAATCATTTCAGGATGACACTACCTTTGTGGCAACCACTATTGAAACGAACGGATTATGGTATTTTACTAACAAGAACGGAGAAGCAGGATATAATGCTGATGAACTTCTGGCTATCCAGATAACTAAACTAGTAAACACCTCTACCTTGATTCCCAGCAATACAACTTTGTATCAGGGAGAAAACACAACCGACATTTACCTAATAACCAAACTCACATCCAAAGCCGTCAACCTGAAACTGGAAAAAGTGGAAACCCTAAATTTTGTGGTGTATCATACTCTGGTAAATATCGAACTGACTCCGAGATAATCTTTGATACTCAAAAAAAATCCTCCCTTCCAAGGAGGATTTTTTTTGCCTGCACTCATGAAAAAACTAGCAAAAAATATTTTTGCCGATACATATAATCAAATACAAAAAGAACATAAAGAATTTATAAACTCCGATAAAAAGAATTCTTTTAACAGGAATGTCCTTATTATTTGCATTGTTGTTTGCCTCTCACTCACCTTTATTGAATACGCTGGTAAAAATGACGGATACTACCTTTTGATTTCTTTTATAAAAAAAATAGGTCTTACTGAAGCAGCGTCTCATATCAAGCTATACATAGAACAAAGTGCTAATCACCAGTTGTTTTCGCTGGGATACTGGGTTTTTATTATACTAGCATTTTATTTTCTGGCTCCCGCACTGATAATAAAATATCTTTTCAGGCAAAAACTTTCAGAATACGGCCTTTGCCGTGGCAGTTTATTTAAAGAATACAGGCTTTATCTTCTATTTTTTGTCATCATGGTGCCATTAATACTTTTTTTTTCAACTACCGATGGTTTTCAGCAAAGGTACCCCTTCTACCGCATCAAACATCATGAAACGCTATGGCCGAATTTCGTCATATGGCAGGTGTTGTATTTTTTTCAGTTTGTTGCACTGGAATTTTTCTTCCGGGGCTTCATGCTTCATGGGTTAAAAAAACAGTTCGGTTATTACAGTATATTTGTGATGACCATACCTTATTGCATGATACATTTCGGGAAACCTTTTCCTGAAACTCTTGCAGCGATAATAGCCGGCATAGTATTAGGGACGATAAGCCTGAAAAGCCGTTCGATATGGATGGGAGTCGCCATTCATTACACGGTTGCGCTTTCAATGGATATTGCCGCATTATGGCAGAAAGGATATTGGTTTAATTAATTATCAATTCTTATTGTTAATCAACTTAATTGTAACTTTGCATTTGAAAACCAGCAGACATGGATAAGAAACTGAACACTATCGAAGAAGCTATTGAAGACTTCCGGCAAGGAAAGATAATCATTGTGGTGGATGACGAAGACCGCGAAAACGAAGGGGATTTTATCACTGCAGCCGAGACTATAACTCCCGAGAAAGTAAATTTTATGGCAAAGCATGGCAGGGGGTTGATTTGTGCACCCGTCAGCGTTGATATTTGTGAAAAACTCGACTTGCAGATGATGGTGAGCAAAAACACTTCTTCGCATGAGACACAATTTACCGTTTCTGTTGACCTGTTGGGCTATGGATGTACTACGGGCATTTCGGCAGGTGACCGGGCCAAAACTATCAAAGCACTTTCAAACGATAAAACCAAGCCAGAAGAACTGGGGAGACCGGGACATATTTTTCCTCTCCGGGCAAAGGACGGAGGCGTGCTGCGCCGTGCCGGGCATACCGAAGCCACCATCGACCTGGCACGCCTTGCCGGATTAAAACCCGTTGGCGCTTTGGTGGAGATCATGAATGAAGATGGCACGATGGCACGATTGATGGACCTGTTTGAAATAAGGGAACATTTCAAACTGAAAATGATTTCGATAAAAGACCTTATTGCTTACCGCATCAAAAACGAAAGCCTGATCGAAAAAGAAGAAACCGTTGACCTGCCCACGGAGTGGGGAAATTTCAAACTTACACTCTACCGGGAGATCACCACAAGCCAGCTGCACATGGCGCTCACCAAAGGAAGCTGGGACAAAGATGAGAACCTTCTGGTGCGCGTGCATTCATCGTGCATGACCGGCGATATCTTTGGCTCGTGCCGCTGCGACTGTGGCATGCAGTTGCACCATGCCATGCAGATGATTGAAAAAGAAGGCAAGGGAATAATAATTTATATGAACCAGGAAGGACGCGGCATCGGGCTGGAAAACAAATTAAAATCCTATCATCTCCAGGAACTGGGGTACGACACCATTGAAGCCAATGAAAAACTCGGGTTTAAAGCCGACGAACGCGACTACGGAATTGGCGCACAAATCATACGCGACCTGGGGGCCAGCAAAATAAGGCTCATCACCAACAACCCAAAGAAAAAAAGCGGGCTGACCGGCTACGGCATCGAAATAATTGAAAATATTCCCATCGTTATCAAGCCCAACAAGTACAACAAAAACTACCTGAAGACCAAGCAGGACAGGATGGGGCACATTCTGAATATTGAAGATTAATTTTAATCGGATTTTGATTAATGAATATCGATTAAAGATTTTTGATTTAAGAAGTAAAACAAATACCATCATGAACAAATTTGATTTGGAAGAACGATTAATTGACTTTGCTGTTCTTATTGTAGAGATCGATGAAACATTGCAAAAAACAAGAGCCGGAGCATATTTCGGAGGACAGTTATTGCGTTCGGGAAGTTCACCTGCTTTAAATTATGGGGAGGCGCAAAGTGGAGAGTCACGAAGAGATTTTATTCATAAAATTAAAATTATTTTAAAAGAACTCCGTGAAACTATGATTTGTTTAAAAATTATTAAAAGGTCTAAACTCATTCAGCAATTGAGCCTTATTGATACTGCATTAAAAGAAAATAATGAGTTGATTTCCATTTTTGTTAAAAGTGCAGAAACGGCACAAAAAAATCTTGATGCAGCAAGCAAAAAAAGAAATTGATTTAAGAATCCGCCATGACGGATGATTAACGAAGAAGTCCCAATCATAAATCATCATTCGTTAATCAGTGTTCGATATTCAATAGTATCTTTGAGAAATTGTTTCTTAATTCATAAAAAAATCCTTCCCTATGAAAAACCGTTGCCCCTGGCCTGCCGATGATGCACTGATGATAAAATATCACGATGAAGAATGGGGTATCCCTGTTCATGATGACCGGAAACTGTTTGAGTTTATGGTGCTCGATGCCTTTCAGGCAGGGTTGAGCTGGAAAACCATTTTACATAAGCGCGAAGCATTCCGGAAAGCATTTGATAATTTTGAACCAAAAAAAGTTGCAAAATACAGCAGCAAAAAAATTTCTGAGCTTATAGAAAATCAGGAAATTATACGCAACCGGCAAAAGATAGCTGCAACCATTAAAAACGCACAATGCTTTCTCGAAGTACAAAAAGAATACGGAAGTTTCGATACCTTTATCTGGCAGTTTACCAGAGGAAAAACAAAAATAAATAGATGTATAGCAACATCTGATATTGCCGTTAACAGTTCCGAATCGGATGCTATGAGCCGGGAACTCAAAAGACGTGGATTTTCGTTTGTGGGCTCAACAATTTGTTATGCCTTTATGCAGGCTGCCGGCATGGTAAACGACCATCTGATAAGCTGTTTCAGGTACGAAGAAATTAAAAAATAATATTTTGTCGCTTTAGACAATATTGTTAACATATAATACAACTTAAATACTTTAGAGTTTTGTTTGTGAGGTTCAATTGTATTAATATTTATTAAACAATAAATAAAAATTAGTTTAAAATGACAAATTCCAGCCTATCCAACTTACATGAAGAAATCAAGTAATGCAATTAATCCAATAAGATTTCTCAACACCATAATATTTAAGACTACTTGTTTAAATCTTTTTTATAAATCATGACAAAATATTCTTTTCATTCCTTCAACAAATAATTGTATTAATTTACGGTATTAATTATTAAAGTTTTCTATCTTTGTTATAAAAAATTAAAACTACAGTTATGAAAAAAGTTTTTATTTTAATCTTCGCTGTTCTTATTTTTGGAAATACCCAAAACGTATTTTCACAACAGGAAAACAAGTCCGAAAACTGGCTTAAGACAGGAAGTAAACTAACCTATCACCTTCTCAACATTTCCAAAGAATATGATTTTGTTATTACCGACCTGGTGATGGATAACAACATTGCTTTTACCTGGAATATGACAGCTCCAGCCAACAGTAGTGGCAAGGTTAAAATGTTTTACGGAGCCATTGATACAGCAAATAAAATAGTTAATTATTTTTCCAACGGTTCGTCACAAAATATGGTGAACAAAACCACTGTTTGGCTGAGCCGCAAAGTGTATAAAAAGATTAAAAGCGAGTCTCCCACTACCCTCATAATAGATGACACTGAAGAGATTGTTAATTTTATACGCAACGAAAAATATCCTATCACGGTGGATGGTGCTAAGCTCGACTATGATGTTATGGTTGCCGAGTCAGCAACGGGTAGTAAATTCTGGATTTTAGACAATCCCCAGTACCCGCTTATTATTAAAATGGAACTTGCATTCACCATTGACCTTCGATCTGTGGAAACAAAAAAGTAAGTTAATACTTTGGAGAAGTTAATACCGGAGTACGATGCACATAAGGTTTTATTCGCGCTGCGGCTTCTTGTATGATTTTATTATCCGGACTTTCATTTCTCTGCATTAAAAAAGGCTTGTATCCTAAGACCCAAGCCCTTTAATAATTAATGATTTTTTAATTAAAGAGTTTCACAACTTATGTACTTCTTTAATAATTTCTTTTCCGATTTCTATGGCTTTTTCATTGTCTGGTATCATTCCATGATGGCGGGCCGGAAGAGATTTCTCCAGGCCTTTTCTGATGTATTCAGGGCTGATAATGGGTTTAATTTTCAGGTAAGCGCCGAGCACCATCATGTTGAACACTTTGTTCATTCCCAGTTTTGATGCTTCTTCGGCGGCATCCACACGGTAAATGTTGATGTCTTTACGTTCGGGATGGCGCGTGATGCCATTACCGTCGTATATCAGCAACCCGCCGGGTTTTACTGATTTTTCAAACTTGTCCATGGACTGCTGGTTCAGGATTATGGCCGTATCGAAAACGGTAAGTATCGGTGAACTGACACGTTCGTCACTGACAATAACCGTCACATTGGCTGTACCTCCACGCATTTCTGGGCCATAGGAAGGCATCCAGCTTACTTCTTTATTTTGCATAACACCGGAATAGGCAAGAATTTTACCCATAGATAAAACTCCTTGTCCGCCGAAGCCTGCTATTATTATTTCTTCTGTCATTTTTCAGTTTTTTATATTATTGTTTTCACTAATAATTATTTTTGCCAAATTACTATTCAGCAGGGACTTTTATATCGCCCAAAGGATAGAACGGGAACATATTTTCTTCCATCCATTTATTTGCCTGTACCGGGGTCATTTTCCATCCTGAGTTGCAGTTTGAAACGATTTCAATGAAAGAAACACCTTTTTTAGCATAAGAAAGTTCAAATCCTTTTCTGATAGCTCTTTTTGTTTTACGAACGTTAGCCGGAGTATGAACTGAATGGCGCGTTACAAAACAAGTTCCCGGAAGTGTGGCAACCAATTCGGTAATTTTCAATGGGTTACCCATAATTTTGGGGTCTCTTCCGTAAGGGCAGGTAGATGCTTTCATGCCGGGTAATGTAGTTGGAGCCATCTGGCCTCCGGTCATCCCGTAAATACCGTTGTTGATAAAGATGATCACGATATTTTCGCCGCGGTTGCACGCATGAATGGTTTCTGCAGTACCAATGGCGGCGAGGTCTCCATCGCCCTGATAGGTAAAAACATATTTTTCGGGCATCAGCCTTTTGATCGCTGTGGCAAGTGCCGGAGCGCGTCCGTGTGCTGCTTCCTGCATATCAATATTCATATAATCATAGGCAAATACGGAACAACCCACGGGAGCCACGCCGATAGTTTCGGCCTGAATCCCCATTTCATCCACTACTTCCATTACCATTCTGTGTGCCGTGCCGTGTCCGCAGCCGGGGCAATAATGCATCACCTTGTCGGTAAGCAGCTTGGTTCTTTTGTAAACCAGGTTTTCGGGTTTTATTATTTGTTCTTTTGTGATTGTTTCCATGGTTTATCCTCCAATAATTTTAGTTTCCAAAACTTCTACGATTTCATCGGGTGTCGGGATAATTCCGCCAACGCGGCCATAATGTTCCACCCTTACTTTACCGTCAACTGCTAAGCGAACGTCTTCGACCATCTGTCCAAGGTTCATTTCAACGGTCAGCATTCCTTTTACCTGGCCGGCAAGTTCAAATAATGGCTTTGAAGGGAAAGGCCACAGGGTGATTGGGCGAAGAAGCCCCACTTTGATTCCTTTTTCCCTGGCTATATCCATTGATTTCTGGCAGATACGGGCACTGGATCCAAAAGCCACAAACAAATATTCCGCATCGTCGCAATTGATCTTTTCAAAACGGACTTCGTTGGCTTCTATCTCTTTATATTTGCGATCTAATTTCATTACATGTTTTTCCTGTCTTGAAGGGTCAAGGTCCAGAGAAGTGATGATATTTCTTTCACGGTCCGAAGTTTTTCCTGTGGTAGCCCAGGGAGAAATTTTCACTATTTCTTCTTTGGTCCATCGGGGTTTGGTTTCCTGTAATTCAACCTTTTCCATCATCTGTCCGATAACTCCGTCAGAGAGTATCATCGCCGGGTTACGGTATTTAAAAGCAAGTTCAAAACCTAAAGAGACAAAATCAGACATTTCCTGAACGGAAGCTGGCGCAAGAACGATCAAACGGTAATCTCCGTGTCCGCCGCCTTTTGTAGCCTGAAAATAATCGCCCTGCGAAGGTTGGATGGTACCTAATCCGGGGCCGCCTCTTACCACATTGACAATGAGACAGGGTAGTTCGGCGCCGGCGATATAGGAAATACCTTCCTGTTTTAGGCTTATGCCGGGGCTGGATGATGATGTCATGCATTTTTTTCCGCAGGAAGCTCCGCCATAAACCATATTGATGGCTGCCACTTCGCTTTCGGCCTGAAGCACGACCATTCCTGTGGTTTCGTACGGCTTTTGAGCCATAAGATATTCAAGTACTTCTGACTGGGGAGTAATGGGATAGCCGAAATAGCCATCAGCGCCACAACGTATTGCTGCTTCAGCTATCGCGTCATTACCTTTCATTAATCTTAGTTCTTTCATTGATTATGCTTTTTAAATTATTAAACTTCCGTCGCGACTTTAACCCTGTAAACTGTGATCACACCGTCGGGGCACACTACAGCGCAGTTTGCACATCCGACACAATTGTCATTTCCCATCATTGCATAGTGATATCCTTTAGAGTTAACACCGGGATTCATCACGATCACATCTTCAGGACACGCTGTGATGCACACTTCACATCCTTTGCAGCGTTCGATATTAATTTCGATTGCTCCTTTTAATTTTGCCATTTTATATTTATTATTAATTTATGATTTATAATTTTTGGACGAAAATAGTATTATTTATTTGTATTTACAGGGTGATGTTCGTGGAATTTTTTCAGTCGGTATTCAAGGTCATCAAATTGATTGCGGAGTACCAGAGAAACACAGGCCCGCATTCCTTCAACCCGTCCTCCTGTTATTGCCAGCGATATGGCACTGATGCCATAATACATCAATTCTTCAAGTAATTGCTCGCCTGTAAAACCCGGGTAAGAAAAAGTGAAATAAAATCCATCGGCAAGAGGGTCGTTTTCATCTTTATCGTAAACGATTTTAAAACCGTTGTCGGTGAACATTTTTTTCATGATTTTTGCTTTTTCACCATATTCCTTCACCTCCTCAACAAAATTGAATGTGCCTTCATTGGCTGCTTTCAGCATAGCTGTCAGTGCATATTGTGCGCTGTGAGATGTGCCTGCACTCAGCGAATATACCGTACCAAAAATCATTGCACGTCCAAAAATATCTGAATTATAAAAGCGTTTAAGATCGGGATATTTAGCTGAGAATACTTTTGGTGAAATAACCATCATGCCTATTCGCTGACCAGCATAGCTGAATACTTTTGAGCCTGAAATCAACAAAATATAATTATCCGTATATTTTGCTACAGTAGGCTGAAAAGGAGGAAGGCCAGGTTTGGAATAATCTTTACGAAAGTCCATGGCAAAATAAGCCAAATCTTCCAGTACTATTGCATTATATTGGTTAGCCAGATCGCCGATTATCTTTAGTTCCTTATCCGTAAAACATATCCATGAAGGATTATTGGGATTGGAATACATGATACTTGCAATATTACCTTTTTTCAGATAGGATTCAATTTTATCCTTTAGTTTATCTCCCCTGTAATCATATACGTCAAATGCCTCAAACTTGGTACCAATAACAGCATGTTGCTGTTTATGAACAGGAAAACAGGGGTCAAGCATCAAAGTAGTATCTTTTTCTTTGAACATGCGGTTTACTGTCATAAAAGTTGCATAACCTCCCTGCATGGAACCGACGGTCGGAATACAGTTTTCGGGGTTAACGGTAACATCAAGAAAAAGTTTAATAAACCGGGTCATTTCAGATTTGAGTTCGGGCAAACCATCAATTTCCGGATAAATTGCTGCACAGCCATTTTTCAAAGCTTCAATTTCAGCATCCACTCCAATTTTTGTGGCGGGCAAGCCGGGTACACCCATCTCCATGCGAATAAACTTCTGCCCGGTTTCAGCTTCGATCTCATTGATCAGCCTTTTGACTTCACGGATGGTGGCCCTGCCGACGTTGGGAATGTTGCTTGTTGCAATCCTCCGCTTTACAACTTCATAATCAATAGGTGTATCTTTCATAAAATATTTGCTTTTATTGTTATCAATTTCTAACATGCAAATAACATATTTTTTTTTAAAAAAAACAATGTTTATCAGAAATTTATTTTGATTACCATGCAAGCCCTGACGATATTATAATTGGACTTTTACTTGTTTTTCTGAAATATAAAACATAAATTTGTAAATTATAAACTGGGACAAATAATCACCCTTAATAAATGCTTGTGGCAGATGCTTTTACGAGCATTTATATGATGCATTAATAACATATTAAGCTATCATAGCATTTTGAGGCAAATTACTGTTTTTGAAATAAAAAATTTATTATGGCATTTGACAAAGAATTTTTCGACAACTTGGACAAGCTAAAAAACTTCAAGACGAAACCTGAATTGAATGATTTTTTTGACGCAATTGACAGACTTAAAAGGTTATGCGAAGACATAAATAATAAGAATCAAAAAAAACTACCGGGCTCATCAGAATTGAAAAAGCAGGCACAAAGCCTGACAAAGAAATTAGAAGAACACAAAGAAGAAATCGCCAAACGCACTAAAACGCAGAAAGAATTTGAAGCTGTATATGAGTGTATCGCTTACTTAAACAAATTTTTTAATACTCTTAATCAGTAAGCTTAACAGTTTAGTGCGAATGTGCAAAGTCCTTTTGAGTTATGTTACTAATTGAACGGTTGACACAAAAAACAGTCTCTGTGGTTTAATGTAAACTATTTCTTAGCTTTCTTCAACTCCAATTTTTCATCAAACGGTATCCATACATCACTAAAATAAACCCAGAACAAAGGACGATATCCTTTTAAATCACCATATTGGTCGTAACACATTTCAACAGGGCATACGCCAACAACTTTTTTAGCTATTGCCATAGTTGCCGGATCAAAAGTCCATTCTTCCAAAAAACGAATGGCAGTTATGTTAGGTTCATGCTTAATTATTGTATCATAATTTCCATGCTTGTGTTTCGGAGTCATGAATGAAATAGTATCAATTAAACAAATATCATTTTTTAAATCCGTTCCACTTATCTGTATATCAGCCATATCGCCATCACTCCATGAATATACACTCAGGGTGTCTGAATAAGCCAATTCAAGTATTTTTTGAATATAAGTATCAATAGCAACAGAATCAATGTTAAAATTTTTAAATGCAGAATTGTCGTGGTAAGCAACTTGTGATACAATGCGTTTTGTAAGCACTTTCGATGGTGTTGTTTTTTCAGGAAATATAATCCAGAATAATACTTTGTTTTCACCAATAATTTCATTGCCATCTTTGTCAGTGTCCACTTTTGAGAAAAGTGGAGCCATAGTAATGACTTTTTTTGTAATTTCCATTGTCTTTGTGTCATAAGACCAGCTTTCCCGAAAGCGTAAGCCCGTGACTGTTGAAATTGAAATCATTTTTTTAATGATAGTATCGTAATTATCATAGGGAGGTGTTATACGTGTCAGGGTAACAGTATCAGCAACATATAAAATAGATTTAAGCTGATTTGTATCTATGCTTTTTCCATTTAAATCGGTAAGGTTCAATTTTCCGCTAAAGGCGTTCTTGAAGAGCATATCAAGGAAGGCCCCGCGTGATGAAGCTTCAATGTTATCCCTGAACCATATAAGGTTCGATTCCTCAAGTGTTAATTGAGAAGACATCTTAAAGTTGTTGATCGTCACATCATATTCGATGTTTTTTGAGAGGATGATGTTTCCGGAATTTTTTTCCGATTTTTGCTTACAGCCAAAAGCAAATAGTATTAATGCTGCAATGCATAAAAGCACTAATTTTTTTTCCATAATATTTCATTTTTTTTTAATGAATGATCCCGTAAATAATAAAGCTGCAAAAAGAAAAAATAATTGCTATAATAAATAATAAGTTATTTGCATTTCATATCCTTCAAACTTCCTTGAAAAATGTCAAACTTCACAAAACGGCATTCGAGCGGGCCATTGAATAATTTTATTTTTTTATCGGGCTTAAGTCCCACAAATTTTAATGCATCAAAGTGCGAACTGATGACCCAGGCTTGATACCCGGGGCAATTTCTTTTAAACACATCGCCTAATGCCTTGTACAAACTGACAATATCTTCAGGTTTTATCCGTTCACCGTAAGGCGGGTTTGTTATAATAATTCCTTTTTCCTTGGGGAACTTAAAGTCCCGTAAATCGCAAACAGTTAGATGAACATCCTTATGAAGCTTTGCTGTTTTTAGGTTATAAGCAGCAACGGACACTGCTGATTCAGAAATATCCGATCCCACTATTTCAGCATCAAATTCACAGATATTTTCATCTGCTGATGTTTTTACTTTTTCCCATAAATCTTTGTCAAAGTTGTTCCATTTTTCAAAACCGAATGATTTTCTGTAATACCCCGCAGGAATTTTTGCTGCAATCATAGCAGCTTCGGTAACTATGGTTCCCGAACCGCACATAGGGTCAAACAGGTTCGTCTTTTTGTTCCAGCCGCTCAGCAGTATCAGGCCGGCAGCCAACACTTCGCTTATCGGCGCCATACCTTGTTTGCTGCGATACCCTCGGCGATGCAACGACCCCCCAGAACTATCAAGAGAAACCGAGCAAACATGGCCTCTGATGTGAACATGTATTCTTATATCAGGATTATCAAGATCTACAGAAGGCCTCCTTTTTGTTTTAAAGCGAAAATAATCAGCAATAGCATCCTTACATAACAATGAAACATAATGGGAGTTGGTAAAAAAAGTATCTGACATCACCGTGTCCACAGCAAGGGTTATATCAGGAGAAAAAAGCGTATCCCATTCGAAGTTGCGAATATGTTCATAAAATTCCTGTTTGTCCCTGAATTTAAATTCTTGCAAAGGCAATAGAATATGCAGCGCTGTCCTGCAGTTGTAATTTGCAGCGTAAATAGTTTCCAAAGTACCTTCAAAAGAAACTGCCCGGTTCAATATCTGGATATTTTTGGCACCGATTTTAGTCAGTTCTCCGGCAAGAATTTCCTCAAGGCCGAATTGTGTCTTTGCAATTATTTTAAAATTGTTTTCCAATTAATTTCACAGACATTGATAAATCATGCAAATATACACAAAGCTGTAACAACATTTTTTATTTCATTAAGTTTATAAGTCAACCCGTTTCGTTATGATTTTGTTTGAAAAAAAAAGGAAAATAAAAATCCTAAGTTTTAAAAGAATATTACGCACCTGTTTCGTTGTTAAATCATTAAACACATTAATAACACAAGTAATCCAGTCAGGACGGTTCGGCTTTCAACTTTGCTCAACCTGACCGTCAGGAAGTTATGCTCTCAACTGAACAATAGGTTGTAACGCTTTATATTTATACTTCTTGTTCTCTATTAAATAATATGTGTATTATGTACTTACTTTTTGATTTTTATTTTTAATACTTTTGTTTGTCATTTTTGACTAAACAATAACAAGCAGAATGAAGTTATTTGTTACTGAAAACATACGTGTTGCCGTGGTATCAATACGGGGCCATTTGTTACGCACCATCCTCACTGTTCTCATCATTGCGTTTGGCATCATGGCTCTTGTAGGGATACTTACGGCTATTGAATCTGTAAAAAATTCCATCAACAGCAATTTTACCCGCATGGGCTCAAATACTTTCAGCATCAGAAATTTCTCAATGAACGTTCATGGCGGTCGTGACAGAGAAAACTTTTACAGCAAGATATCTTACAACGAAACTCAGGAATTTAAAAAACGTTATAACTATCCTGCCGTTGCTTCAATTTATACAATGGGGACTTTCAATGCCACGGTAAAATACGCATCAAAAAAAACAAACCCAAACATTACAGTTGCCGGCATAGATGAAAATTATCTTGCCACATCGGGTTACGATCTTGAATATGGCAGGAATTTTTCTTCGCACGAGTTGAATAACGGCAGCCACGTGGTTATCGTTGGAAACGAGATTGTGAAAAAACTATTTAAAAATAAGGAGTCCGCTATAGAACAACTCGTTTCCATAGGCCCACAGAAGTATAAAATTATTGGCATCTTAAAGGAAAAAGGCTCCAGCATGGGCTTCAGTGGCGATAAGAGTTGCCTCATCCCTTTACAAAATCTCAGGCAGCTTGTCTCCGGAAAAGACTTGCAATATGTCATCAATGTTATGCTACCCAATCCTCTTATGATGGATGTCGCCATTGGTGAAGCCACAGGGATATTCAGGGTGATACGTAAAGTATTGCCGGGAGACAAGCCTAATTTTGAAATTGAAAAAAGCGACAATCTTGCGCAAATGCTTTTGGACAACATACAATATGTCACGCTGGCCGCAACCATAATAGGTATCATTACTTTGCTGGGTGCAGCCATCGGCCTGATGAACATCATGCTGGTTACTGTAACTGAAAGGACAAGGGAAATAGGTATTCGTAAAGCCATAGGAGCCACTTCCAACACCATTAGAAACCAGTTTCTTTCCGAATCAATTGTTATTGGAGTTCTTGGCGGTATATTGGGAATTTTCTTCGGTATTCTCATAGGAAACATTATGTCTATTATACTCGGAAGCAGTTTTGTAGTACCCTGGGTATGGATATTTTCGGGAATTATTTTGTGTATTTTGGTAGGGCTGGCTTCGGGCATTCTTCCGGCAACCAAGGCTGCCAGGCTTGACCCAATAGAATCGTTAAGATATGAATAAAAACAATTTTATTAAACTAAGACCTGTTCGTTGAAAAACCGCTCCCGATATATCATCCCTCTATTTGCTGTTTTGACAGCATCATTGATATCGTGTAGCCCGATACGTAAATACCCTGCCGGCAACTACCTGCTTACTTCCAATAAACTGATTATGAATAAAAATCAGGTTGATGCCGGAGAATTAAAAGACCTTATCAGGCAAAAGCCCAATAAGAAAAATCTTGGATTGTACCTGAATATCCGCTTATGGAATTATTCCACAAAAGGTAAGGAAACAGGGTTTAAGCGTTGGATTAAAAATACTTTCTCTGCAGAGCCAGTCATACTTGACACCAGCCAGACATTATTCTCTCTGAAACAAATGAATTACTACCTCGAAAACCACGGATATTTTAAATCCGATATCAGTTACACTATTAAATACCCTTCTAATCACAAGCGTAACGCTAAAGTAATTTACAATGTAAATACAAAAAGGCCCTATAAAATCAAGAATGTTTCTTATTCTATTGATGATGAAACAATAAAAAAATATGTATCCTCTGAAATTTCAGAGTGTAAAATTATTCCGGGACAACTTTACAATATTGACAACATTGATGCGGAACGCGACCGCATTACAAGAACATTGCGGGAAAATGGTTATTATTATTTTACAAAAGATTATATCACTTTCAATATTGACAGCGCATTAAACCAACATGAGATGGATATTATGATTCGTATTTCTGATGCCTTGACACCCTCACCAGTAAAAGCCGATTCATTAATACCCTCAAAGCATAAAATTTATACTATTAACAAGATAATCATTAATACGGATTATGAAATTAGTCCTAAATCAGAAATAAATTACGATACTGCCAGAGTAGTTATATCAAACAGAGTTAAAAACAGGCAACCGAAAACCTATTATTATGTATACCGCGACAAATTAAAAATTATTAAAAAAACTTTATCTCAAGCCATTTTTATTGATAGCGCAGATGTTTTTAATATTTCGGATATTGAAAAAAATTATAAAAGCCTACTTGATTTAAGAATATACAGATTTGTAAATATTAAATTTAATGAAGTCAATGTTAAATCAGAAAACACCGGAGAACTAGAATGCATAATCAACCTGACAAAAGCCCCTGTTCAGGCGCTGTCAATAAGCACAGAAACTACCAATAAAGGCGGGGAACTCGGCTTGCAGGCCGGTATTGTCTATGAAAACAAAAACCTTTTCCGGGGAGCCGACCTTTTTAATATAAAACTTAATGGTGCTGTTGAATTTCAATCATTAAAGAAACAGGATGTTTCCGAGAAACAAGTATTGGAAAAAATTCCTTTTGTTAACACTATTGAAACAGGCCTGGAACTTAGCCTCAGGATTCCGCGTTTTCTCATTCCCATCAGCCAGAATAGATTTCCGAAATATTTTAAACCTAAGACCACCATTACCGGAATATTTAACTATCAAATCAGGCCTATTTACGAAAGATATTATGCTTCGGGGTCCTTTGGATATCAATGGAAAGAAAATGATTACAAAACACATATACTGACTCCTCTGCAATTAAATATTATCAAAATTTATCCCGACTCTGTTTTTAAAGCACAGATTGATGCTTTGAACAACATTACCCTGCAGAATGCCTATCGCGACCACATCACAACGTCTTTAAACTATAGCTTTATTTATAATACTCAGCAAATCAATAAAATCAAGGATTTTATTTTTCTTCGCACCAATGTTGAACTTGCTGGCCTTATTTTCTGGGCCGTAAATCAAGTAAGAAAGAAACAGGGAGTTTATACCCTTTTTGAAATACCCTATTCACAGTATTACCGGATGGATATTGACTTTAGGTATTATATGGTTTTTAATGAATATCACCGTATTGTTTACAGAGCTTATGCAGGTTACGGTTCTCCTTTTGATGAAAAAAACGTACTCCCTTTTGAAAGAAGTTTTTATATGGGTGGCGCCAATAGTATGCGGGGCTGGAGGCTCAAAACTCTTGGACCAGGCGGTTATAGTGAACCAGATTCTTTATCTCTTGAAAAAATCGGGGAAATTGCCCTTGAACTAAATACTGAATACCGTTTCCCAATATATAAGATACTTAGAGGGGCAATTTTTGTTGATGTTGGAAATATATGGACACGCAAAGCATCCAATTTGCTACCTCTTGCTTCCTTTAAATTTAAAAATTTTATTCATGACCTTGCAATTGATGCTGGAGCAGGTTTGCGTGTGGATTTTGGGTATTTTGTGATTCGCCTTGATGGAGCCGTTGTATTAAAAGACCCATCTATGCCACGTAACCAGAGATGGATAGGCCAGAACGACAAAAAATTCACAATTATTGGTAATTTAGGAATAGGTTATCCTTTCTGATAAGGCAAAAAAAATCCGGCTAAAGCCGAATCTTATGTCGTAAATATAATGTTTTATTAAGCCCTTGCTAACACACGAAAACGAAGGCGTGCAAAGTAAAACAGGCAAAAAAACAAACCGTTATAAAACAAGTCACCCAGCAGTGAATTCATAAAGAAAGAAATACCAAAAGTACCGTTATTGAAAAAAACAAGGCCGGCAATGTATGATTCTATAAGACCTGCAAAGTTCTGTGGATATAGCGGGTTTCCAAGCCATGCAGCAAAATTTGTAATCAGGAAAAACAATACTGTCGAAGCTATTGAAGCACCAAAAATGTTGAATATTTTAGGATTACGGGCAATCAACAGTCCTAACGCAACAGTAATTACAAAGCTGATATATACGGCAGGCATAGTGCTATGAAAACCTAAAATGATATCACTGATGAACATAGCTGCCAGTGGCAACAAAAATGCAAGGTATTTTTTACCTAAATAAGCGCCTCCAAATAAGGCAATAGCAGCAACAGGTGTAAAATTTGGCCAATGAGGAATCAATCTCATGGCTGCTCCAGCAAAAACCACTGTGATGACAAACCATAAACGCGGTGAAAAAACTTTTTTATCCATATTTGTATTATTTAAATTTACTTCGAGCAAAAATATAAAAGATTTTTCAAAAAAAACTTTTTTATTAAATTTATTATCAACAGCCATATGTTTGAGAAGCAAAACAAACTACTTTAAGTTGCTTTAAACATTGATTATACTAAAAAACTTTGCTGTTTCGTTTTTTTAACTGAATTTTGTAACAAATAGAGTAAGCCGGTAACAAATAACATACTATAACACATAAAAATTTATATCCATGATTCTTTACCCAATTCTGACTATTATTTTTGCAATAACAACACTTATTGCCTTGTGGGGCCTTTTCGCCAAAGCCGGGCAAAAAGGCTGGGCAGTTCTCGTTCCCTTTTATAATTTTTACATCTGGCTTAAAATAATTAAAAAGCCCTGGTGGTGGTTCATTTTCATTTTAGTACCGTTTATCAATGTATTTACTATCATGCTGATGATTGTTGAACTGGTGAAATGTTATAATAAAAACGGCCTTTGGGCACAAGCTCTCAGCATCTTGGTTCCATTCTTTTATCTTCCCTGGCTTGCTTTTGTTTCTAAAGAAAAATACACCCATCCCGACAATCGCAAACCCATAAAAAAATCAGCCCTACGTGAATGGCTTGATGCTATTGTTTTTGCAGTGATTGCCGCCACTATTATACGTACATTTTTTATCGAAGCATATACCATTCCTACTTCTTCCATGGAAAAATCCCTATTAGTTGGAGATTATCTTTTTGTGGATAAAATCAGTTATGGTGCCCGCTTCCCCATGACACCATTATCATTTCCTTTTGCACATCACACCCTGCCGCTCACCAAAGAAACAAAATCATACCTCGAATGGATAAAACTGCCTTATTACCGCTTCCCGGGATTTATTGATATTAAAAACAACGACGTTGTGGTATTTAACTATCCTGATGGAGATACCGTAGCATTATATATGCAAAACAGAAGTTATTATTCATTGGTTAGAGAATTCGGGCATAAAGAAGTTTGGAAAAACAAACGCAAATTCGGTAAAATAGTAGCCCGTCCGGTAGATAAACGGGAAAATTATATAAAACGCTGCATCGGTATCCCCGGAGATACTCTTGAAATCATTGACCAGGAAGTTTACATCAACAACAAACCATTGCCTCTTATCGGGGATAAAGAATATAAATATGTGGTTCAAACCGACTCAACACCACTTAACCCTAGAATGCTTGATAAGATGAATATTACCGAAGAAGTTGTTCAGGTGGATTATGACAAATATGTTGTTACTCTTACAGAAAAATCATCACAAGAGATAAGCAAACTGATGAATGTACGCAAAGTCGAAAAAATTATTTACCCAAAAGGGCAATGGGCTTATTACACATTTCCGTTTGATTCTAATTACCGATGGAATGAAGATAATTATGGCCCGCTTTATATCCCAAAAGCAGGTGCCACTATTCCAATAAACATTAATAATATATGCCTTTATGAGCGTTGTATTGATATTTATGAAAACAACGATTTGGAAATCAAAGGGGACAAGATTATTATTAATGGTAAAGAGGTAAGTAATTATACATTTAAATTAGACTATTACTGGATGATGGGTGATAACCGTCATAATTCTGCCGACTCACGTTTCTGGGGTTTTGTTCCCATAGACCACATCGTAGGAAGGGCTGTTTTTGTCTGGCTCTCGGTTGAACAAACCCAGGATGGTGCTCAGTACAGAACAAAAAGCAAAAACTTTTTTGAACGCTTGCGCTGGAAGAAAATGTTCAGGATAATCAGGTAAACTATAACATGATAAGATTTTTCATATTAGGATTACCCGACACTTTGTGTGCGGGACAGGCAGATTCAACCCACAACCTATAGCACTTGTTATTAGTTCATTATATTCCTGATGACAAATATAGGTTTATCAACTTTATGAGAACTTATTTTGCCAATTTAAAAACCTTCACACTATAACCTAAAAAACTTCGATGAAAAATTTTGTAATCTGTGTTACGTATGCTTGAAAAAGAAATGCGATAATTTCAATTACAGAATATGATACAGAAATAACACTCTATAACAAAGGATGCTGTGTTTGATAAAACTCCGAGTCGCCCCAATCGCCGTAGGCGACCTGGCAGCCGGCCATCTGAATACGTTTTTCGATGCAGGAAGTGCAGTCGCCGGGTTCATCATCAAGGCAAGGCTTGCCTTCGTAAAGGTCGTAGTCTTTTTTATACATCACCGGCGTAATGTTCGGCATGATAACATTGGCTCCGGCACGCAGTCCTTTTTCCCGGCCCATGGGGTCAAGCGTCTGCAAAGCTGTCGTCGATGCGATGTTGATGGTAGGCCGCATCAGGCGGAGTATGGCGATCATTTTCAGGGACAGCTCCACTCTCTTTTTTGCCGGCAACAGTTGATCGCGGTATTTAAACAAAGGCGTTTCGGCATGTTCGATATAAGGCCCCATGCCAACCATATGCACACCAGAATCCCGTATAAACAATAAATCTGAGGCCAAGTCATCAACTGTCTGAAAAGGCACTCCAATCATCACGCCGGTACCTGCCTGAAAACCAATTTTTATAAGATTGTTTATTGCTTCCAACCTTCTACTGAAATCATGTTTACTAGTATTCGGATGAAGCTTATGGTATAATTCTGTATTGGAAGTTTCAATCCGTAACAAATACCTTTTCGCTCCCAGTTCATACCACTCCCGGTACACTTGTTCGCTTTGCTCACCACACGACAAGGTAATACGGAGATTATGGTTAGTGTGTTGGTGTATTTTCTTGATTAAAGATGAAATACGTCCGGCAAATTCTCTATCATTTCGTTCACCTGACTGTAATACAATGGACCCATAATTATGTTTCCATGCAAATATGGCTGCTTGCAACACATCATCATCTGTGAGTTCATAACGTGAAACATTTTTATTAGCAGCTCTGATGCCGCAATAAAAGCAGTTTTTTATACAGATGTTTGAATATTCAATAAGTCCACGAAGGAAAACTTTGCTCCCGATGGCTTTATTTCGGACGTCCCTCGCCAGAGAAAGTATTTGTTCAATTTCTGCTTTATCTTCTGTTGATAGCAGGTTTCTCACGGTTGAAAAATCAAGTTCAGGAAATGATGTGATGTGTTCCAGCATAGATTGTTTGCAGTGGTTGAACATATATCATTTTCAGAATTTTAAAAAAGGCTGTAGTGCTCGCGTAAAGATTCCATTCATAAAAGCTATCGCCATTCCGTAATTAGTTATGGAAACCGAATTTTCAGTAAATGGCTTGAGTCTGTTTAGTATTTGTTTGCGAGTCACCATACAGCCTCCGCATTGAATAACCAATTTAAAGTCTTTATAATTTTCCGGCAAAGCAGCTAAACCGGATAAATTGGTAAAAAATAATTTCTTTCCTGTGAATTTCGATAGCCACATGGGTATCTTCACACGCCCGATGTCATCACAACTCACATGATGAGTGCAGGATTCAAGAATTAGGATACGATCACCATCGTTGAGTTTGCTGATGGTTTGGGTTCCTTTTACGTAATTTTCAAAATCACCTTTCAATCGTGAAAAAACGATGCTGAAACTTGTAAGTGGAATATTTTCCGGCACTAAATCTTTTACAGTTCCAAAAACCTGGCTGTCTGTAACTACTAAAGCAGGTTTAATATTGCTGGTTTCAAAAAAATGTTGCAGTTCTGTTTCTTTCAGGACAATGCAGACACAATTATTGTCGAGTACATCACGAATTGCCATCTGCTGCGGGAGTATCATACGTCCTTCGGGGGCTTCGGAATCGATGGGTGTTACCATCAGTACATAATCGCCATCATTTATAATGTCTCCAATTAATGAACGGCTCATGTATGTTGATTCAGGAATAGCATTTTTTAAGGCTGTTACAATCACATCTATATTGTCAGCCTTTTTTGTACTGAATTCAATAATATCCTGCTTAGTATGTTTTTGTACAAGTTCTTGAGTAGATGTTAATAATGGATTTATGTCGGATTTATTATGAACGATGACAAAGGGAATATTGTATTGATTAAATTCATTTATAAGCTGCAATTCAGGCTGTCCGAATTTATTGTTTGCAATTACAAGTACAGCACAATCAATAGTTTTTAGTGCCTGAAGGGTTTTTTCTATTCTTTTTTTTCCCAGTTCTCCAACGTCATCAATTCCGGCAGTATCAAGCATGATCACAGGGCCTATGCCAAATATCTCTATTGATTTTTTGACAGGATCAGTAGTTGTACCTGCCTGTTCGGAAACAATAGCTACCTCCTGCCCTACTAACACATTTATCAATGAGCTTTTTCCATTGTTTCGCCTTCCAAAAATTCCAATATGAGGTTTTAAATCCTTGCCCTTGCTCATAATTATTATCGAATATTAATTTTTTACATTTGTCTATGCTACTTCCTGATTCCTTCTTTCAACTTTACTATTCTGTGTACTAAAAATACAAGTCCCTTTTACCACTTTTTATTTGTTCTATTCTATTCCGAATCTCGGTCACATACTTTTCATCATCCATAGCATGAAGTTCTTTTTCAATGAGTTTCCATCCTTTCTCCGCAACTATTTCATTACCATAATCTACCAGATATTCTGACAAAGTCAGTATTGCATTTGGAGTACAAAAACGTTTGATAAAACCGGGCACAGAGAATTCCATAAAATGTTCACCTGTTCTTCCGAGTCTGTAGCAAGCTGTACAGAACGACGGCAACATTTCCTGATCTAACAGTTCAGAGATAATCTCGCTCAGACTTCTGCTGTCGTTGATCCTGAACTGACCTCTGTTTAAATCCTGTTCTTTATGATCTGCTTCTGCATAGCTGCCCAATTCCAGTTTTGTTCCGCCATCAATCTGAGAAACACCGAATTGTATCACTTCATTGCGCAGTTCAACAGGTTCACGGGCAGTCAAAATCATTCCGGTGTAAGGCACTGCCAGACGGAGTATCGCTACCAGTTTAACAAAATCACTGTCACTTACAAAATATTTATCACCCATACTGAGCATCGAAGCATCTTTTATGCGTGGAAATGAAATTGTGTGAGGCCCGACATTATAACAAGCCTCAAGATGGTTGGTATGACGCACCAGTCCCATTACCTCAAATCGCCAGTCGTATAATCCGAATAATGCGCCTATGCCGACATCGTCCAGCCCCGCTTCCTGAGCACGGTCGAGAGAGGTGAGACGATAGCCGTAATCGGCTTTCTTACCCCTGAGATGATACGTTTTATAAGCTTCGGGATGATACGTTTCCTGAAATACCTGAAATGTGCCTATACCTGCTTCTTTAACAATCTTAAACCCTTCTATATCCAGTGGGGCGGCATTAATATTCACTCGTCTTATTTCGCCATTGTTTTTCTTAACAGAATATGCAAGACGAACAGTATGGGCAATGAATTCCGGGTTGTATTGTGCATGTTCGCCATAAACCAGAATTAATCTTTTTTGTCCATTATCTTCCAGCGATTTCACCTCATTAACAATCTCTTCGTCGGTGAGAGTTACCCTTTTTGCAGACGTATTAGAAGCTCTGAAACCACAATAGGTGCAGTTGTTTGCACATTTATTACCGATGTACAGAGGGGCAAATAGTACGATCCTGTTGCCATACACCAATTTTTTCAGTTGCCTCGCTCCATCTTTTATCTCTTCAACAAGTTCAGGGTCGGTAGTATTAATCAGAATGGCAGTTTCGGCCAGCGACAGGCGTTTTTTTGAAAGTGACTTCGCTATAACTTCCCTAACAGATTCTTTTGTGGATACTGAATTATTAAGATAACTCTCAATTTCATCAGCATCAATAAAAGGCTGCATCGGCACATCTGGTATTTTATATTTTTCAGGTGTGAATTTCATTTTGCCCTCATTTCTGAAATCTTATTCATTAATAGTTTTTAGGAATAACCACGGTAAAGTTGCTTCCAATATCAGGTTTGCTGGTTACTGAAACAGTCCCATGGTAGTATTCTTCGACAGTTTTTTTAAGAATGGATAGTCCAAGACCACTTCCACTGATTCCTTTTGTTTTCTCATTCTTAATACGTGAAAATTCCTGAAACAGCCTCGAAATTTCCTCCTCACTCATCCCAATGCCGGTATCAATGACAGAAATTTTTATTTTATTATCATCGGTGATAATCTTGCATTCAACGGTTCCGTTTGGCTTGTTATACTTAACGGCATTAGAAATAAGATTATTAAAAATGATTCCTATTTCATTTGTATCAGCATTAACGAATATATTTGGTTCGTTGGAATCGAGAAATATTTTTATATTTTTCTGAATGGCCAATGGAGTTATTGTATCAATTGACATCTGGGCCATCTGCACAATATCAACTTTTGTAATCTCCCGTTTCTTTTTTCCGTTTTCAAGTTTGGTCAGGTCGAGCATATCCATGATCAGTGAACGCATACCCCTGATACGTTCCAGCGAACGTTCAATCATCTGTTCATAATCGCTGAGGTCGTTTCCAACCTGCTTATCCTGCATGATACGCAGGTATCCTTCGATAGCATTGATAGGTGATTTTAGTTCATGCGACAATACCGATAAAAACTGAAAACGTATCTGCTTGCTCTCTTCATTAAGTTTTTTGGTCATCCGGCTCAGATAGAGATGCTTGGTTATACCTTCCATCGCAGTTTTCAATTCCTGGGGTGTAAAGGGCTTTGGCACAAAATTATAAGCGCCGTTATTGGTTGCTTTTATAGCAAGGTCAAGTGAAGCATAAGAAGTGATCATCATTACCGTAGTATCAATATTTTTTTGATTGATATATTCCAGCACTTCTATTCCATGAATACCGGGAAGTTTATTATCGAGAAGGACTATATCTATTGGAGTGGAGTCCAGATAAGTTAAGGCTTCTTCGCCGGTTTCAACCTCGATAGTTTCAAAAGTAAAGGCTTCTTCAATAAAAGGAAAATCAACAGAGAAATTTCTCAGTATTCTTGTCAAGCCGGAACGTATTCCTTGCTCATCATCCACTATCAATACTTTCAGTATTGCCATAACATTTTTTTTTAAAGTTTCAATAATTTATTGACCTGAACCTGCAGTTGGTCGAAACGTATACCTTTTTCCAGATAGAGATCCGCTTTGATCCATTGTCTGTCTTCATCGGAATTAAGACCAAACATCATTCCTGTTTCAGCCGTCACAGCAGTAGCTATAATCACAGGCACGTCCGGATATTTTTTTTTCATTTTATAGCTAAGAATAAAACCACTGTCTTTGTTATCCATCATCAGATCGAAAATGGCCAGATCAGGTTTTGTTTTATTGATAAGTTCCTCACCTTCTTTTTGAGACTCTCCTGCAATCACATCAAAACCCATATTTTTCATGTGCAATGTTAATTGAGCCAAACTATCGATGTCATCATCGACAATTAAAACCGTTTTTTTATCTTTCGTTGTCATTTTAATTATTTTTATTAATATTTCTCGGTATTTTTATTTTAAAACAAGTACCAGTAGGTCCTGTTTCAGGGTTATCATTGGTTTCAATATTAATTTGTCCATGATGCATTTTCACAATGCCATAAATCAGAGGTAGCCCAAGCCCTGTTCCTTTTCCTATGGGTTTAGTAGTGAAAAATGGTGTAAATAATTTATCGACGCTCTCTTTTGATATGCCTACGCCCGTATCTGCCACCCAAAATTCTATATCACCATTATTTTCACTCAGCGAAATTGTTATCTTACCACCACCGGGCATAGCCTCAATGGCATTTTTTTCGAGGTTGGTCAGTACCTGCATCCATTGGTCGTTGTCAATAAAAGCATAGGGATTTGTCAGACCAGATTTGACTTCAACTTCAATATTTTTGGGTAATATTATTGAATCAACACTATGTTTGGTAAACTTCAGGATATCTGTTTCAACAAGTTTCACCTGGTTTTTACGGGCAAAATTGAGCAATCCTCCTACTATCTTTTTGCAGCGTTCGGCCTGTTCGGCAATAAGTTCAAGGTCATCCCGGACAGGGCTATCTGCAGGAGCTTCATCTTTTAGGATGTTGCTGTACATGGTAATTATTCCCAGGGGGTTATTCAATTCGTGTGCAATACCTGCCGAAAGCTGACCCATAGTTGCCAATTTTTCAGACTGTTGCAGCGATTGCTGTGCACTTGCCAGTTTCTCATTGGAAAGATTGAGTTCCTTTACTGAACTGTGAAGTTTTTCAATGGTGTTTGGCAGACACATTTCCACTTCGGCAAAGCCTTCTACGATAGCAATGGCATGTTCTATGCACGAATCGTATCCGCAGGCTCCGCAATTGAGATGGTCTTCTGCTTTTATCTTTCCCATGGATTCGAGCACTTGCTCAATAGCTTCTAAAGATGGGGATGGAATACGACGGTCGGCCGGCTTAAAATGCTGCGAATAATCCAGGTTCTTAAATTCTTTAAACTCTTTTTTCCAGTTGTCTTTTTCCAGAACTTTCATCTTTTGCTTCACATAGTTCCTGATCTTGGTGGTTTTGGTAAACAACATATTGTTATATGACATGCCGGGCCCCATTATACATCCTTCGCAGCATAGCAACTCGAGGTGTTGTGATTTATTGAGACCTTCTTCAAATTCGCGGATTGCTTCTCTGAAGTGCACTCTTCCTGAGGCCACTATGATGTTTTCCTCACAAATATCATCGGTTTTATTGATGGAATGCAGCTTGCCACGTGTTACAGGAAATATTGAAGCTTTCCCGGCAAAAGGCGGGTCAAAATCAGAGGGTTTGATATTCTCGTGTGAAATACCTGCTTTTTTCAGCATTTTCCGGAGTTCAATAAAAGTTATTACCTGATCGACCTCGTTAGATTCCGCCTTTTTAGCAATACAGGGTCCGATAAAAACTGTCTTTACATCCTCGCCGTACTTTTTCTTTATCACACGTACCATGGCCACCATTGGTGAAACGATGGGGGCCAATGATTCAATCAGTTCGGGATGATAATGCCTTACATAATATGCAATAGCCGGGCAGTCGGACGAAATGCTTTTGGGAGCATTCATATCATTCAGCATCTTTTCATACTCGTGAGCCACCATATCGGCGCCAAAACCGACTTCTACCACCCAGGTAAAACCTAATTTGCGAAGCATACCGACCAGTTTCCTGTAATCGGAAATCTCCGCAAATTCGGCAGGAAAACTCGGAGCAACGCAGGCTACAGTTTTTTCATTAGCAGCCAGGTATTCTTCTACTGGCGCTATCGTATCCACAAAAACTTTGGCTTTCTGGCTGCACACTTTCGTACAATTACCACACCCGATACAACGTGATGAAATGACTTCTGCCTGCCCGTTAATTATTTTGATAGCTTTAACAGGACATTCCCTGACACAGGTATAACAAACCCTGCAACGGTCTTTAACGGTGTATACCAGCTCATTATTAATCAGATTACCCATTGCCCTGTTTTATTATAATGCAAATCATTTAAATTACAAAAGAACTTCGCGTTTGAAATACTTTGTATGCAATAGTTCATGACTTTTGTGCTGTAGCGGCTCACCCAGGAAGTTAGAGTATAATTCAACAATTTCCGGGTTTTTGTGTGAAACCTTCAATGTTTCTTTGTCATCTATTTCATATAAAGAATTCATACGTGCTTCGATAACTTCTTCGGTTATTCCAATGCGCTGTCCGCCGCCTGCGATACATCCACCAGGGCAAGTCATCACTTCAATAAAATGGAGGTCGTTCCGGCCATTCCTGATTTCTTCAATCAGTTTTCCTGCATTGGCCAGTCCACTTACAACAGCCACTCCTATCTCAAGGTCATTAATTTTAATACGTGCTTCTTTATGACCCTTAAGTCCGCGAACAGCATTTATTTTAAAATTAGTTAGTTCGTTGCCTGTGAGCTGTTTATAGGCAGTTCTGAGAGCGGCTTCCATAACACCTCCGGTAGCACCAAATATTTTACCAGCCGAACTACGCACACCCAATGGCGAATCCGTAAGTTCAGGTTCGATATTATGCATATCAATTCCGTAGAGTTTTATCAATTCGATTAATTCGCGGGTGGTCATTACGATATCCACATCGTTAATTCCTTCGCGTCCCATGGTATCGCGCTGCGCCTCAAATTTCTTGGCTGTACAAGGCATGATAGACACAGAGATAATGTCTTTGGGTTCTAATTTTGCCTGTTTTGCAAAATAGCTCTTTATGATAGCTCCTGTCATTTGCTGCGGAGATTTGCAGGTTGAAAGATTATCTAAATAATCCGGAGCAAATTCTTCGGCATATTTCACCCAGGCCGGACAACAGCTGGTAAACATAGGCATGGTTTTTCCCTTTACGATACGATCTATCAGCTCTGAAGATTCTTCCATAATAGTAAGGTCGGCTCCAAAGGTTGTATCAAATACAAATGAAAATCCCATTTTACGCAGGGCGGCATTGAGGATACCGTTAATATCCTGCCCCGGTTTCATACCGAACTCTTCGGCCAATGAAACTGAAATGGATGGGGCGTACTGAACAATAGCCACTTTCTCTTTTTTGTGTAAAATTTCCTGAACTTCCGATGTTTGGTTTCTCTCCGAAAGAGCTCCTGTAGGACACACCATAATACATTGTCCGCAGTTGACACAGCTGGATGTATTGAGACCCTTGCCCATTGATGTGCCTATGAGTGTTTTGCTGCCACGATTGATGTATTCGATACATGACACACCCATTACTTCTTCGCACACCCTTACGCAACGCCCGCAAAGTATACATTTTGCCGGGTCGCGGATGATGCTCAGGCTGGAATGATCCATTTTGTGTTTATTCTTCATGCCATGAATACGGCGGTCTACCACATGATATTCTTTTGCAAGGTGCTGCAGTTCGCAGTTGGCATTTCTCACGCAATAGAGGCAATCGTCGGGATGGTTCGACAGCAGCAGTTCAACAATGGTTTTGCGTGCTTCGAGAACACGTGGTGAGCGGGTGTTAATTTTCATCCCGTCGCTGACAGGAAAAGAACAGGAACTTACCAGCTTTGAGCTACCTTCGAGTTCTACCACACACATACGGCAGGCACCCGAAGGAATGAATTTTTTCATATGGCATAGTGTAGGCACTTTTATACCATTGCGGTTAAGCACTGTCAAAATAGTTTCGCCTTTTTCAGCGTTATAATTTTTTCCGTTTATTTCAATATTCAAACTCATAATATCCTAATTTTTAAATCATTTCAATAGCTTCAAATTTACATGCTTCGTGGCAAGCGCCGCAGCCGATACATTTATCTTCCTGGATAAAATGCGGAGCCTTACGGGTTCCAATAATTGCTGAGGTGGGACATTTTTTTGAACATACTGTACAGCCGGTACATTTATCTGTTAAAATACGGAATTTTCTCAGGTCGGTGCATTTTCCGGCAGGGCAGACTCTTTCAAAAACATGAGCTTCGTACTCATGGCGAAAATAACGAAGGGTGCTTAACACCGGATTCGGAGCCGTTTGTCCCAGACCACAGAGCGATGTTTCTTTAATGACTTTTGCCAGTTTTTCGAGCTGTAAAACACCCTGAAAGCGTTCGAGGGCATCTCTGTTGTCATTGGGTTTAGGTTTTGAAGTGATACTCTGAAGAATTTCGAGCATGCGCTTAGTTCCCTCACGGCATGGAATACATTTTCCACAACTTTCACGCTGGATAAAATCCATAAAGAATTTAGCGATGTCCACCATGCAGGTATCTTCGTTCATCACCACCAAACCTCCGGAACCCATCATGGCGCCTGCTGCTATCAGGTTTTGATAGTCAATTTGAATATCGAGGTTCTCTTCGGTGATACAACCGCCAGAAGGACCTCCAATTTGAACGGCCTTGAATTTTTTGTCGAAAGCAATACCGCCCGCAATATCAAAAATTATCTGACGAACCGTTGTTCCCATAGGAATCTCAACAAGACCTGTATTTTTCACATTTCCTGAAAGGGCGAACACTTTTGTTCCTTTACTCTTTTCGGTACCGGTAGAACTAAACCAGTCAGCGCCCCGCAAAATGATTTCGGAGACATTGGCATAAGTTTCCACATTATTGATTATGCTTGGCTTTCCAAACAAACCACTTTCAGCGGGGAAAGGGGGACGAGGACTTGGCATTCCGCGGAAACCTTCGATACTGTGCATCAGGGCTGTTTCTTCGCCGCACACAAAAGCACCGGCGCCCATTTTTATTTTTATTTTCAGGTCAAATCCTGTATTCATAATATTATGACCAAGCAAGCCATATTCTTCAGCCTGTTTGATAGCTATCTTCAGGCGCTTAATGGCCAGAGGATATTCGGCACGGATATATATATAGGCCACTGTAGCGCCGATGGCGTACGAGCCTATGGCAAGGCCTTCAAGGAGCCGGTGGGGATCGCCTTCGATAACGGCACGATCCATAAAAGCGCCGGGGTCGCCTTCGTCAGCATTACAAATCATGTATTTCTGGTCGGCCTGAGTTTTGAATGCCAATCTCCATTTTGTTCCTGTGGGAAATCCGCCACCTCCACGCCCGCGAAGGCCGCTTTTTTCAATAGTGGAGATTACATCTTCAGGCGACAAGGTCTTGACAGCTTTTATAAAGCCAGCGTATCCTCCGCGTGAAATATATTCTTCAAAACTCACTGGGTTAATAACACCACAGTTTTTAAGCACCAGGCGTTTTTGCTTGACAAAAAACGGATGCTGGTTAATATCATTAACACCGGGCCATGGTTTTAGTTCATCGCTCATAAACTGACCGAGGAGGTTTTCCGGAATAATTTTTCCGGCGATAACATTGCTAAGGATATCATTAACCTTATCAAAGGTAACTTTTCCGAAAGATATCCTGTTTTTGCCCGGCAGCCTGACATCCATGATGGGTTCGACAGCACAGAACCCTATGCAGCCTACTTCCACAATGTCGGCTTCCATTTTATTGGTTTTAAGATATTCCTCTATAGCAGCTTTTGTTTTTGCTGCTCCTGCCCCTAGTCCGCATGTTCCTGCGCCAATAAAAATGGCAGCTTTCTCTTTACCTGTCTTTTTTGCTAATAATCCGGTTTTGATCGCCGCATCATTTCCGGCAGCCAGATTTTCAAGGTATTGTTTTACTGAATTGTTCATATCGTTTGTTCTTTAGCTCTGAATGATTCAATTATTTCTTTTAATTTATCGGTAGTAACCTTTGCAAAAAACTCGCCGTTGATGTTTATCACCGGGGCAAGACCGCAAGCGCCGATACAAGCCACGACTTCTATACTGAAAAGTCCGTCGCGGGAGGTTTGTCCGGCTTTAATTCTTAAAATAGATTCCAATTCCTGCAATACGGTGGCAGATCCGAGGACATGACAGGCTGTACCGCGGCATACCATAATATGGTATTTCCCAACAGGTTCAAACCTGAATTGATTATAAAATGTAGCAACACCGTAAATTTTGCTGGTAGGTATTTTCAACTTCAGTCCGGTTTTAACAATTGCTACTTCGGATAAATAGCCTTCTTTTTCCTGAATTTCCTGTAAAAGCGGGATCAATGAGTCCCTGCTGCAGTTTTCGTAGTTTTCAAGTATTTTATCAATTGCTTTTTCCATAATAAATTTGTGTTGCTACTTTTTATAAATTGTTAATAGCTAAGATTATTTTTCGTCAAAAATACGTTTCAGTTCAGGGAGTAATCTTTTGGCATCAACCGGTTTTCTGATAAAACCATCCACCGGGAACCAGATGCTTTTTCCGTCTTCGGAAAGATAATCCACTCCGGCTTTACCTGTATTGATGTCTTTTACCAGAATGACGTGCAAATCTTTAAATCCGGGATTTTTTCTGAACTCACGTGCCATGGCTTGTACATCCGGCTTTGTAGTGGTCAGGATGTCGATGGAAGTTTGCATCAGCACCGGCATTTTCGATAATTGCGGATCATCGGTAATTTCTTTTGCCAGCTCAAAACCTTCGTAACGAGTGGTCATCATGACATCAAGAATGGCCATGTCAGGTTTTTCTTCCCTGATCTTTTTCATTCCTTCTATTTTGTCATTAGCAGCAATGACTTTGTATCCTTCTTTTTGAAGAATGGTTTGAATAATGGTGATAACATCAATGTCATCATCAACGATTAAAATTTTTTTTGTTTCCATAACTTTGTTTATTTATTAATGATTATTTACTCCGGAAAAATTTCCGGTTTTTAATTTGCTGATTATGTCTGCCAACATATCATAGTTGTCGGCAGATTTCGAAAGATAAGCACAAGCCCCCGCGTTCATCATCCTTTCTCCATAATATTGTGTATCATAAGAAGAAAATGCTATAATTGATAATTCCGGATAAGTAGCTTTAGCTCTGCGTGTTGCTTCCAATCCATCCATCACCGGCATTTTGACATCCATAAATACCAAGTCGGCTTCACAGCAATCAAGTTGTTCAAGAAACTCTTTTCCATTGGAGGCTTCTGCAACAATATCAACATCACCAATATTAAGGAGGATAGTTTTAAGCCCCTTTCGGAAAGCTTCTTCGTTATCTACTATCATTACCCTGATCATTTTTGTAATTTTTGATGATACAAAATTACTATGGCAATATGGGCTGCGTAAGAGTAAAAGCCGCAGGTAGCCATTCAGGTAGAAATACCTGACAGGAATTTTGCAGCGCTGAATTAGCTTGAGTTTTAATGGAAGTATTACACCTGAAAAAAACTTAAAAATTTTTGCAATTTTTTTTAACTTCCAGAAAATCTGAACACTAAAAATGTAAAAAAAAATAAGATTTTTTCTGACCAGGTATTTTTACGGGTGTGTAAGACTTTAAAGTTTTAAAAGTTTTGAAGTCTTACAGCTGAATTACGTTAAAAAAGCATCCGCCGGTATTTACTTTGGTTTAGAATGACCGTATGGCTCTGACATTGATTTGAAAATCTTTAAGGTCGTTGCTTTGAGCCCCTGAATTCCACCCATCGAAAATAACTCCCCAGGCATTATTGCTGTCTCCTTCAGAGGAACTCCAGTAGGCGTAACCTCCCAATCCCCCTATGGCCTCTTTATTTGCGTATAATAAACTTAGCTCGTCTCTGGATGGCAAGTACCAGTCGCTGTAGCCATTGAGAACTAAATCGCTGCATATACGGGCAGCAGAAAACAAATCAGCGCATCCATTCACAATACTCGAAGTGTTTGCCATCCCGCTACCTAAAGCTGTGGATGTATTACCTATAGCTGTTCCTGCACAGCCCCATGATGATGAGGTACTTTGATCAGAAGGGGCCGCAATAATTCCGTGTGTTTCTCCAGATATGTACCCAATATCACCGGGTTGGTAAATGTATGCAATTATGCCCCCCTGAAAGCTGCTTCCAATAAGTGAAGTGGTAAATGTTAGCTCATTTCCGTACATGGTACCCTGGCTATTGGTAGCATAAGCCCTCAGATAATAAGTAGTTCCGGGTGTAAGGCCGGTTATATAACTTGAAAAACCACCTGTCCCTGTACCATCATCGGTAAAATTATTCTGGATTGTTGGTAAAGGCGTAACACTCCAGCAAACTCCCCTGGCAGTTATCGGATATCCTCCGTCACTGCCTATTTCACCACCGCTGATAGCTGAATTATGTGTAACAGATTGAATATTTTCAGTAATCAGAAATGGTGTTGAAAATGAGATATTGTTGCTTAAAGATGTACCGGCCGCATTAGCTGCCTTTATTCTGTAATAATAGTTTGTACCTGCATTTAGAGTAACCGGAATGCTGAAAGAGTAAGTTGTAACTCCCGAAATCGGAGGTGGGGTAATAAGTATAGTGTCTTCGAAGTTTGTTGAGGTGCCCCATTGAATCATCGCTTGAGTGATTAACCCTCTTGGATTAATTGTACCATTCATTTTAACAGAATACAACTGAATTTCTGTTGCTGGAAGTGCTATTAGTATAGGAGAATAACTTGTGTTTGAAACCGGAATCTTAACAAAACCACCATCTGAAAGAAAAATAGTATCGTTGCTGATGCTCAATGTCTGTAATTCATTGCTATTACTCAGATCTCCTGTATTAGAAATAGTATTACCTGAAATAGAGATGCCTGTGCCTGCATTGTAATTAAGATTCGGATTTGTTACTGGTTGAAATTTTCCAGCCGAAGAACTGTAAGTAAGTATGTTTCCGTTTTGTGCACCTGACGGATCAATGTATGTTACACCTGAAGCAGTAAAAACGTATGGGACACTTGAAAACTCCACGGTGCCTAGTGTTAACGAAAAAGTGAATGTGTTTGTCGGGTCATAATCTATTTTCAGGTATTTCTTTCCGCTGGTCCAATTTATTGCACTAAAGTTTCCGATTGTCACATAGTTTGGGTTTACACCAATTTCAAACGAAAATACCCCCTGTGTATTAGTTTGAACTGCTCTGAGTTCCTGATAAACCGTGGTTCCTCCCTGCGCGCTGTCAATGATAGATAGCCGTATCTGCAAATTAGTATTAGACATAGGATTTCCGCTACTGTTTCTGGCAATGGCCTGAAATGTGATACCCTGAGGTAGTTGGGCATACATTGACCCACAAAAGATCATCAGAATTAACAGGATGCCTGGTTTTATGATTTTTAGTATTCTCATCTTATATAATTTTCAGGTTTCTAAAAAAGTCTGACTGCGCGTACGGCCATTGTACCATTTTTCGTAACAGATATTGACCAGTTTCCTGAAAAGTAAAATCCATAAGCCATATACTCATCCATCTCCGTTGAGCTCAGCATATAATAGCTCAATCCTCCCATACTCCATAGGGTATAAAGTTTTGACAATTCATTGATACTGGGTAAATGCCAGTCGGAATACTCATTGAGTATCAGGTCGGCACACTTTTTTGCTGCAATATCTGTTTCGCTGCAGTTGGTGATTATATCCAGTGTATTTTGAGCTCCTGTACCTATTTCATACCCTTCAGCGCCTGGCAGGTTAGTATTCATACAACCATAAGAAAAATTCCCCAGGTCGTAAGGGGTTGTGATGATTCCATGTATTTCTCCTGCTATATACCCAGGGTCGCCGGGTTCAAGCAAATAGGCCACAACCCCACCCTGATATGTATCTCCCACAGTAACCGCTGCTGCTGTAAAACTTAATACATTGCCATAGGATGTCCCGGCACTGTTCGTGGCATACGCCCTTACATAATAGGTTTTTCCGGTTTCCAACCCGTTTAATGAACTTGTGAAAACGCCACTTCCAACACCATCTGTTGAGATAATATCTGCGATGGTTGGGTTGGGGGTTGTAGACCAACACACACCTCTTTGAAGAATTTGTCCACCGCCGTTCATGGTAATTGTTCCGCCGCTAAGGGCAGTTGATGGTGTTATTGCTGATATTGCAGTTGTGGTTAATGTACATAAAACTTCATTTGTAGTACAAGTTACTTCATTGCCATAAGCAGTACCTAAGCTGTTAATAGCATAGGTTCGGATGTAATAAGTGGTTCCGGGTATCAGGCCTGAAACCGTTGTAGTAAATTGTCCGTTTCCAGCTCCGTTTGATGTATGGTTATCCGCTGTGGTAGGATGTGGGGAAGTACTCCAGCAAAGCCCTTTATCAATGAGCTGTATTCCGCCATTCCAAACGACATCACCTCCTCCGATAAACCCGGTGCTGGTTATTGAGCTTGGCTCCTGAGTGATAATTTCGGGTACAGAAAATGCAGAAACAAAAAGCATATCATTACTATAACTGCTGCCAACAGCATTAGTAGCTTTAATTCTGTAATGATACGTAGTTCCTGATTTTACCACTATTTGGGCAGAAACAAAAACATCATTAAATCCTTCAATTACACCTGGCTGTGCAACAATAACCTGGCCATAACCTGTATTCAATCCCCATTCAAAATCCACCTGTGATGTCAACCCTCTCGGGTTTACTTTTCCGTTAATAGTTGCTGTATAAGGTTGTACATCACAGGCCGGCAATGCTGTTGCAAGTGGCGGGGAAAAACTGGATGGAAAAGCATAAGGCAGTCTAACATATCCGCCGTTACTTAAAAACAAAGTATCGCCATGGATGCTCAGAGTCTGTAATTCATTGGTATTGTTTATATCTCCTGCGTTAGAAATGGTGTTATTATTGAGAGAAATCCCAATACCTGCATTATAACCTTCATTGCCCGGTTCAAATTTGCCGGAAGAAGCGTTAAAATATAACAAATCCCCCTGCTGAGCACCTTCAGGGTTAATGTAAATTACATTATCAGCAAAAAAAGCGTACGGAACAAAAGAAAATTTCATCATTAGAGGGCTTAGAGTGAAACTTGATGAATTGGTTGGATCATAATCAATTTTTAGATACTTGTTCCCACTCTGCCAGTTTATTGAATTGAAATCTCCGTTATTAATTATGTCCGGATCTTGTCCTAAAATAATGGAAAAGGTTCCATTGCTGCTGGTTTTCAGAGTACGCTGTTCCTGATAAATGAGAGCTCCGCCAATTGCGCTGTCAATAACAGTCAACCTGACCTGAATATCACTGTTTATATATGGATTGCCTGTAATATCACGAGCTATTGCCTGAAAATTAATTCCCCCCGGAACTTGTCCAAACAGACTACACCAGCAACAAGCGATATTAAATAGTAGAAAAAGCAGAGGTATTTTATGTTTTAATTCCATATTAATTGCATTATGTATTGTTATTGTTTCACGAATTTTATGTTGCCGATACTTTGCCCTTCTGGTGTAATTCCGCTTAAGATATATGTGCCTTCAATAAGCATCTGGACATTGAGTGTGAATATTTTGTTTGTTGAAAACATATTTTGTGACATAACAATTTTCCCATTGATGTCAAAAACCTGAAATGAAACATTTGTTTCCTTTAGCCCGTCAACTCGTAAATTAACATAATCTTTAACCGGATTTGGATACAGCAACATGTTATTTCCCGGGTTATTATTTTGTATTTCGTTATTAGATGCAGTTCCGGTATTGCCAAGGTCGCTTTGCGAACCCGCATTAATAGATATATCGTTATTACTGATTGAGAAAACAAATACTTCTCCCAATGTGGCATTAAGAGTGTCGCCTGCAAGCCCGCCCGATGAAACAACAACATGGTCGAGTGATTGAGCTTGCACATTAATTACTGCTAAAGCGTGTACAATAATAATGATGAGATATTTTTTCATACATTTTAGTTTTGATATTTTACATAGTATTAAAGGAATTTACCGCTCTTACATTTATGGGCGTGGTTAACTTACTTAAAACGCCCAAAGATCCGGTTGTCAAACTATATCCATAGAAGGCATTGCCGTTAAGTTCAGTAGAACTGCCATAATAGTCACTACTGAACGTACAGAGTCCGGTTAAAAATAAATTAGTGTACATCAGGTAAAGTTCATCTTTTGAAGGCATATACCAGTTACTATAACCATTACTAACCAACTCATCACACAAACGGGCCGGAATCCCGGGAGTTGAACATCCGTTAACTATTAATGTGGTATTGGATTGGCCGGAAAACAAAGATGTGCTGTTGGCTCCGTAATACGAACCGAAACACCCCCACTCCAGATTGAGTGCCTGATCGGTAAGAGCAGCCACTAATCCTTGTGTTCCTGCCGAGTCAACATAATAAACTATTCCTCCCTGAAAATGGTCCCCGATAATCATCTGTCCTGTGGTAGTAAAAGTAATTTCATTGCCATATACCGTATCATTTGCACTTATGGCAAATGCCTTCACATAATAGGTAGTATGAGGATTTAAGTCTCTCATAATGATTGTAAAGCTACCTGTGTCTGCGCCGGAATAAATAATCAGATTGGAAAGAGTTGGGGAATGTGAAGTACGATAACAAATGCCCCTGGATGTAATGGGGGAACCAAGATCATCGAAAATATGCCCACCTGTGGTAGCCCTTGCACCAGATACTGCTATTGCCGGTTTGGTAATAACGGTTTCATTCGTTGCAATAGTTTTAAAACTTAATTCATTGCCATAAACGGTTCCGGCGGTATTGGTAGCATAAGCCCTGACATAATATGTAGTGTTAGGTAAAAGGCCAGTAATATTTCCCGAAAAAGCATTATTGCCGGTGCCATTTAAGCTAAAACTGCCCGTAATTGTAGGATTGTGAGATGTACTCCAGCAAAATCCACGGGCACTTATAAAGCCACCTCCGTTGTTTAATATCTTCGAACTGCATCTTGCAGTAGTAGTCGTAATTTGAGAAACCGATAGTGTAATTATTTCGGGGGCAGCAATCACTGCACATGCTGTCGCAAATGAACGAACCGCGATAATGTTATACCATTGCCAGTCTTTATTAAAAGAAATCTGTGCTCCTGCAACAAAATTCTGATACCAGACATTATTGTTATCAAACTCACTTGAGCTCACATAATTGCCGATAATGTAACCTCCTATATTTTGAGCAATTAAATTTGAATAAATCAGGTTTAGTTCGTCTTTGGAGGGTAAATACCAATCGTCATAACCATTATAAACAAAATTCCGGCAAACCGATGCTGCATTATTAGTGGTGCATACAGCTACAATGTTTTCGGTATTGGCTTCTCCGGAATATATGTTTGTGGCAGTACCAATCAGGGTGCCTTCGCAGCCAAAGGGCGCAGTAACTCCACAGGTAACCGGCGCACTAATCAAACCAAATCCGTTTCCATCATTGTAAATCACATATCCCCCCGCATACGTACTACCCACCAAATAACCAGAATTAAAACTTATCTCATTGCCATAAGCAGTACCCATTGCATTGGTAGCATAAGCCCGAACATAATAAAAAGTACATGTATCAAGTCCAGTAATAAGAGAATTATAAGCGCCGGTTTCAGTCCCATCAGTTGTAAAATTGTTAGAAATGGTGGGGTTGGGTGAAGTACTCCAGCAAAGGCCTCTTGCCGTCAGGGGTAATCCACCGTTATTATTAACTATGCCTCCCGATAATGCGGTATTTCCTTTAATTGCATAAACAGAAGTAGTAGTAACATCAGGAAGAGATGTTGCTGTGGTAAAGCTACCTCCTTCACTTACTGAATCGCCAACTGCATTCCATGCTTTTATGCGGAAGTAATAAGTGGTACCATTATCAAGATTACTTAATGTTGCATTTACGTTGATTAATGATTGGCCGGTAACAGGGCTTTGATTAACAACAAGAGAATTGCCGTATGATGTTGTGAGCCCCCATTCAAATTCAGTGTAGGCAGCCATACCATTGGGATTTACTTTACCGTTAAGTATTGCTGAAGTTGACTGAATAGCAGTTGCAGACATAATATTGACAAATGGCTTGAGCAAAGTAACTTGACCCTGTGGTGGAATAACAGCAAAACCTCCATTTGACAAAAAAATGGTGTCGTTGCTTTTACTGAGAATTTGCAATTCATTCGTATTGCTTAAATCACCGGTATTGCTAATAATATTTCCGGTAATGTTTATACCCGAGCCGGAGCTCAAACTTCCGGTTTGCAAAGTACCCGGATAAAATACACCTGAAGCAGCATTGTAAATTAAGGTTTGACCATCTTGTACCCCACTTATGTCAATATATTTCAAATTATCCGATGAGAAAGCATAGGGAGTTGAAACTATTTTTATCATTCCGAGACTTAAGTTAAAATTCAATGAATTGGTTGGGTCATAATCTACCTTCAGATATTTATTTCCGGTTCTCCAATTAATATTCTTAAAAATTCCTACCGGTGTAAAACTGGGGTTGAGTCCAATCTGAAATGAAAAAGAACCAAAGTTGTTGGTTTGCACAGCGCGTAACTCCTGATATACCAAAACTCCCCCCTGAGCGCTGTCAATTAATGATAAACGAATTTGTAAATTAGTATTTAGTAAGTGGTGGCCATCATCATCAGTAGCTATTGCCTGAAAATTAATATGAGAGGGTGCCTGAGCAATTAAATGTTTAACATTATAAAAATTTAATATAAATATGAGCAAAGAAAAATATCGGATTATGAATTTCATTTTATTAGAACTTTATGGATAAATAAATATCTTTATGTTAAGATACAAACTTACGTAAAAATTTCGAGTAAATTGATGTGGCTTTGTTGAATTTTAAAAGAATACAAATGTTACAGACTATGCTTTTATCAGCCCGTTTTTTATTGCAAACATCACTAAATGCGGTGAATTTTTAGCGCCGGTTTTTTCCAACAGATTGGCACGATGCCCATCCACTGTGCGGCTGCTTACTCCCAGATATTTTGATATTTCTGCATTTGACATTCCCTTACATATAAGTTCTAGCACTTCCTGTTCGCGTTCTGTAAGTTCAACGCCGGCTATACGAGAAGCAGGCCTTTGCACCCTGTTTACATTGCTGATAAATTCTTCGGAAAAATAATTTTCTCCCTGCATCACCTGTTTAATGGCCCGTTGCAGCTCATCTTTGTTCGTTTTTTTCAGAAGAAACCCTTCTGCACCGGCCTCTATCATCTGATTGAAATAGCTGATCTCTTCAAACATGGTCAGTGCAATCACTTTGACCTCGGGGTATTTTTCTACAATTTTGCGTGTAGCCTCAATGCCGTCCATCACAGGCATGCGTATATCCATCAACACCAAGTCTGCTTCATTGTTTTTGAGGATATCAAAAAGTTCATGGCCATTCTGGGCTTCGCCAATTACTTTCACTTCATCCATCTCATTAAGAATTATACGAAGTCCTTTGCGAAAAATTTCGTGATCGTCAGCGATAATTAATCTGATAATATTCATACTAAAATTATTTTACATTTAAAGTAATCAACACCGACATTCCTTCTCCTTCTTTGCTCTTGATCATAGAGAGTCCGTTGATGGTTTTTATTTTGTTGACAATATTATTTAATCCAAGGCCGGTAGGTTGTTGCAGTTTTTCTTCCACGTCAAACCCAATGCCGTCATCTTTGTAATAAAGGTTAACCTGATTGTCATTGCTTTCCAGAAACACCTCAATATTCTTTGCCTTTGAATGCTTAAGCGAATTATTCACCAGTTCTTTGATGCTCTGAAATAAAACCGTTTCTTCAATTCTCGGCCCGGTGAGTTTGTATTGTGACGCATCAAGCTTGATTTTTACCGACTGAGTGTTGATTATATAATTACAAAAATCTTTGACAGCTACGGGTAAACCAAAATCGTGTAAGATGCTGGGCATGATGTTGTTTGAAATTTCGCGTGTGGAAACAATTGCTTTATCCACCAATTCATCTATTGCCTGTAATGTTTCAGCCGGACTGATTTTATTAAAGTTTCCTTTTTTTAGAAGATCGGTGTAAAGTTTTATTGTTGATAAAAGTGGGGCCAAGCCATCATGCAGGTCGGCAGCAAAACGCTGCCGCTCCCGTTCTTCAGTCTCAATGATTGTGGCAGCAATTTTTCTTTCAATTTCCTTGCGGTCTGTAATATCACGTGCTAAACTCAGAATGGCCTTCTTCCCGAAATAATCAATCACACGACTGGACACTTCGAGAAAAATCACAGAGCCATTTTTTGCAATGTGTTCTGTTTCGTAAATATGATGGCCGTTTTTAATGATTAAATCAATGTTCTTTTTGACCAATGGAATATATTTGGGTGTTTTAATATCGGCAAAATTCTTTTTCATCAGCTCTTTTCGTGTGTAACCCAGCCGTTTAATGGCTTCGTGATTCACTTCAATGATATTGCCATCAAAATCAGCCAGAAAAATCTCATCTCCGGAATTATCAAACAATAGTTTAAAACGGTTTTCCGATTCAATCCTTCGCTGATCCGCCTTCTTAACATTACGCAAAAGGTTCCCTATGCGAAGCACACCAACAGACAAAAGGATTGCCACAATAAATACGAGAATAAAATAAACAGTGAGTATTGTTGAACGATTGCTTTGTGAGTACAAATTATATATTTCGATGAACTGTGCAATGATCAGTAAAACCATTGCAACTCCAATTATTATCCACGACCTGCGGCTTTTAACATAATCGAGCATGCGGAAAATAAACACGAGTGTGAAAATGAGCACAACCGCAGTAAGAATCAGGATAATTAAATTAAGAACCATTTCTTATTAATTTCAGTACAAATTTAGTCATTTATAAAGATTTATTTATTTTTCCGTCACCATAATAATCTGGCATTTTAAAAATAAAATGATAATTCAACATTTGTTTAAAAAACATAATATCATCAAATTCGTTTATTGTACGTCATAATAAATCACAAAAACTCAACATCAAAAAAACTAATATGAATGTACATCTACACCAAATCCTTGAGTTTTTTTATAATAAAACACATTAGGTTTGTTATCATTCTATAAATTAAACATACCAATCAATTGAATAGTTTTAATAAATCAGTTTCTATAAAATTGCTTAGTTTTGCCCCATGTGATTGGATGCATCAATTATAATTAATTAGTCACATAAAATCATTAAACAATAAAATTGATTATTATTAATATTCCTAATATTAAATACAACAAATAAAAGTGTTTTAGAGCCGAATGTATATACTGGAGTAAAAAAATAAGATGAACACTTATACAATTAAAATCAAGGGGTTAGTCCAGGGAGTCGGTTTCCGGCCTTTTGTGTACCGTTTAGCAAAGCAATATAATCTTAGTGGCAGTGTTGAAAACCGTAATGATGGAGTATGTATTAAAATCAATTGCAATGAGTTTACTCTGAATAACATCGTTAAAGAGTTAAAAAATAATGCTCCGCAAGCTTCTCAAATTGATGTAATTTCAGTCGCAGAATCGCAATTCAAAGATTTTAACGACTTTACAATATTAAAAAGCCGAAGCATTTCTGATGAAATTACAGACATCAGCCCCGACATAGCTGTATGTGGCGAGTGCCTTAAAGATATGACAAAACAAGCCAATCGTATTGATTACCCTTTTATCAACTGCACCAACTGCGGGCCTCGTTTCACCATTATTCAAAACATTCCTTACGACCGCGAGAAAACTACAATGAGGCCTTTCGATATGTGTCCGCAATGCCGTAAAGAATACACCGACATTCTCGACCGTCGCTTTCATGCGCAGCCAGTGGCATGCAGCATTTGCGGGCCTGAATATACCTTACACATCGGCAATGAAAAAGTAAATGGGATAAACGAAATTCTGTCAAAACTTTCAGATTTGATACTAAGTAAAAAAATCGTTGCCATCAAAGGTATGGGCGGTTATTTTATTGCCTGCGATGCTCAGTGTGAAGAGACCGTTGCACGTTTGCGAAAACTCAAAAACAGGGAAGGCAAGCCCTTTGCAGTGATGTTTTCAACCATAGACACACTCCATGATTTTGCTTTTGTCAATGAACATGAAAAAAAAGTACTGTTGTCTTTCCGTAGGCCTGTTGTTCTGCTGAAACAGAAAAAAAACCTCGCATCCTCTGTAAATGTGGGTTTTGATACGCTCGGGTGCATTCTTCCATACATGCCGGTTCATTATTTACTTTTTCAACATTTACCAATTCCAGCTATTGTTCTTACCAGTGGCAACATTTCCGATGAGCCCATTATCACAAATGACGATGAAGCATTAGAAAAACTCAATTGTATTACCGACGCCACTCTGACATACAACAGAGAGATTTACAACAGAAATGACGATTCTGTAGTTTTTGTAACAAACAACCAAGAAAGAATCATCCGAAGATCAAGAGGTTATGTACCTCGCCCTATCAACACAAATCATTATCTGGAAGGTATTTTAGCTGCCGGCGCTGAACTCACCAATTGTTTTGCAATAGGAAAAGGGAACAAAGCCATTCTAAGCCAACACATCGGCGATCTGAAAAATTTTGAAACATACGAATTTTATTGCGAGACCATGGAACGTTTCCGTAAACTTTTTTTGTTTGAGCCCAAAGTTGTTACCTGCGACCTGCATTCCAATTACCTTTCAACAAAATACGCAAAAGAAACTAAATTACCCCTGATACAGGTGCAGCACCATCACGCCCACATTGTCGCTTGTATGGCCGAAAACGTAATTGACGAAAAAGTGATTGGCATTGCAATGGACGGAACCGGTTATGGAGAAGACGGAAATATCTGGGGCAGCGAATTTCTGATTTGTGATTTGAACAATTTCAAAAGATATACTCATTTTGATTATATGCCCATGCCCGGCGGTGATAAAGCCACCGAAGAACCCTGGCGTATGGCAGTCTCTTACTTACATTCATACTTTGGTAAAGAATTTCTGTATTACGAACTTGAGTTTTTAAAGAATATTGATACCAACTCAGTAGAAATGGTTTGCGAAGCCATTAATAAAAAAATCAACTGCCCCTTATCTTCTGGCTCTGGCAGGTTGTTTGATGCGGTTGCAGCCCTTATAAACATTTGCACTCATAGTAAATTCCACGCCGAAGCACCCATGCGGTTGGAATCCATCATTGACAGTAATTGCAGAGATTCATACTCATTTAGTATCAATAAGACCATTGTTTTTAAAGATACTTTTCTGCAGATCATTGAAGATTTGAAACAGAAAATCAGTCCTTCAGTTATATCTGCAAAGTTTCACAACACTATTGTTAATATCGTTTTAGAAACAGTTATAAAAATAAGAAACGATCTTGGTATTAATAGAATTGCATTGTCCGGTGGAACATTCCAAAACAAATTCCTTTCAGAAAACATTGAAAATAAACTTGCTGCATCCGGATTTGAAGTATTTATCCACACCAAAGTTCCTTCTAATGATGGTGGTATTGCGCTAGGACAAATTGTAGTTGCAGCAAACAGGCTGAAACAAATAAATCCATTTTAAAGCCCCGAAGGTTGCTGTACCCGGTCGAATCCAGGCGGGGTTATTTATTAATAACATTTCGTAACTTTGCACATAAATTTAAATTTATAAGTAAATAAATGTGTTTAGCCATCCCATCCAAAGTGATTTCTGTTAATGGCGATACTGCATTGGTATCAGCCGGAGGCTCGGAATATGAGGCATCAATCCAACTTCTTGATGAAGTAAATCCCGGAGACTATGTATTGCTGCATACCGGATTTGCTATACAGAAAATCAGCGAAGAAGAAGCCTTGGAAACTTTCAAAATTTTAAAAGAACTCGATGCCCTTGAAGACCAGATAGATGCTGAAGAAAAAAATCAATAATTACCTTATCACAATGCAGTTTCAATGAAATACATTGACGAATACCGTAATTCTGAACACGTAAAAATACTTGTCAGAAAAATAAAAGAGTTGGCTACTCAGGAAGTTTCATTGATGGAAGTTTGTGGCGGGCATACCTGGGCGATACAGAAATTCGGTATCCCTTCACTGATGCCCAATGAAGTAAGGCTGTTGTCAGGTCCCGGATGCCCTGTGTGCGTTACCGACCGCAAATATATCGACCGTGCCGTGGCATACAGCCGTTTGCCCAATGTCATCATCACTACTTTCGGCGACCTTATAAGGGTCCCCGGCTCAAGTTCAATATTGAGTATAGAAAAAAGTAAGGGGGCTGACATCCGCATTGTGTATTCCATACTCGATGCGATAAAAATCGCAAAAGAAAATCATACAAAGAAAGTCATTTTTCTTGGTATCGGTTTTGAAACTACCGTTTCGAGTACCGCTGCCGGCATATTGAATGCTTATAAAGAAGGGCTGAAAAACTTTTACCTTTTCAGTTCTCACAAAGTAATGCCTCCCGCAATGGCAGCCATTATTGAAGAAGGAATAAAAATTAACGGTTATATCGCTCCCGGGCATGTCAGTGTAATTACCGGCTCAAAATTGTATGACACCATACAACAAAAATACAATATTGGTTGTGTTATATCCGGCTTTGAGCCAGTGGATATACTTCAATCTATTTTTATGCTTCTCAAACAGGTGAATGAAAAGAAATTTTCAGTAGAAATACAATATAAAAGAGCCGTTAATTACGAAGGAAATGTAAAAGCACAAAAAATTATCTCGGACGTTTTTGAAGCACGCGCCGACTGGTGGCGGGGGTTGGGGATATTACAAAATAGCGGTTTACAACTCACTGAAAAATACCGGCACATGGATGCTGAAAAAATGCTAGCTGTTGAAGTGGAAAAAACACGAGAAGACAAAGGATGTATTTGCGGAGAAATTCTGAAAGGGCTGAAAAAACCCACCGATTGCAAACTGTTTAGCAAAGTATGCACTACTGCTAACCCTGTAGGCGCCTGCATGGTTTCCCACGAAGGAGCTTGCGCTGCTTATTTCAATTATGCTGAAAGAGTGTGAGTGTGGATCCAAAAATGTGAACAGATACGGCCAGAAATTAACAACAAGTAACTAGCAACTAACGAATTATTCTTAAATACTCCCAAAAAACAATGAACAACAAAACTATCCAACTCGGCCACGGAAGCGGTGGACGCTTATCACACGAACTGATAAAAAATCTTTTCTATAAAAATTTTAAGAATCCGATACTTGATAATCAGAGCGATTCAGCTTTGCTGGAACTCAATTCTTCTTTAGTTGCTTATACTACAGACTCGTATGTGGTTGACCCCATCTTTTTCAAAGGTGGCAATATCGGTAAATTAGCTGTTTGTGGTACCATAAATGATCTGGCAGTCTCCGGTGCTGTACCGAAATTTTTAAGTACAGGTTTTATCATCGAAGAAGGCCTGTCATTTGAAGACCTTGAAAGTATTGTTACCACCATGGCTGAAGAAGCACAAAAGGCAGGGATAACCATAGTTACAGGTGACACCAAAGTTGTAAATAAAGGTCAATGCGACAAAATTTTTATAAACACTTCGGGTATCGGTTTGCTTGATGAAAAATACAAACATATCAGCACTGGCCAACAAATAAAAAGCGGAGATAAAATCATAATCAACGGCGGCATTGCCGACCACGGCATGACCATAATGGCTGCAAGGAATTTTGGCAATTTCAACACAACGATTGAATCCGATTGTGCTTCACTGAATCATTTAATCCAGGAGGTGCTGAATGCAGGGTGCCATGTGAAATTTATGCGCGATGCCACACGCGGAGGCATTGCCACAGTTTTATGCGAGCTCGCTGAAAACAAACACTTCGGCATTGAAATTCTTGAAGAAAAAGTTCTTGTAAAGGAAAATGTCCGTGGCATTTGCGAACTGCTTGGTTTTGACCCCTTTTATGTAGCTAACGAAGGCAAAGTTATTATGGTAATTGCCGAAAACGATGCGGAAAAGGCATTGCAAATTCTACAAAAAAATGAACTTGGTAAAGATGCTTCAATAATCGGCTCTATTGTTGAAAATCATCCTGGGAAAACTATACTCCAAACCGGCATCGGAGGAAAACGGATTATTGATATGCTGGCAGGGGAACAACTACCGAGAATCTGTTAAAATATATTCTATGCATGAGTTATCTATAGCAACAAGCATCATCGAATTCGCTGAAGAATTTGCTACTGAACATAAAACAGAAAAAATAAAACGGATAGAACTTGAAGTCGGGCAACTGTCTGGAGTGGTTACCGAAAGTCTTAAATTTGCCCTCGAACTCGCTGTTAAAGACACTGTTTTGGAATCGACTGAAATAATAATAAACGAAGTCACTGGAAAATCCATATGCAATAATTGTAACAAAGAATTTGAAAACCCCGACTGGTACACCCCCTGCCCTGCCTGTCAGTCCATAGATTCCGAAATTGTCAGTGGAAAAGAATTACACATCAAATCCATCATCACTGGCTGATTTTTAGTAACTTTGTAGCAAACTTAAAAAAACAAAATTATGTGTGATACATGCGGCTGCAACGACCCTAATGCCGGCGTGAGCTACCACAAGCCCGGAGAAGAACATACTCACGAACATTCGCACGAACACGGCCACGAACACCACTATTCTCATGAGCATGAACATCATCATGGCGATGAACATCACAGCCATCATCATGAACATTCATATTCCCATGAACATTCTCATGACGGGCATACCCACAACCACGACCACAATCATGAACATACAGACCACAGTTATCAGCATGAGCATACGCATGAAAAAGAATTTAAAATAGAGCATGATATATTAAACAAAAATAACATGCTGGCCGAGCGTAACCGTGGCTATTTTGAAGCAAAAAAAATTAAAGCCATCAACCTGGTCAGTTCACCGGGTTCCGGAAAAACTACCTTACTTGAAAAAACTATTGCAGCTCAAAAAGATAAATTATCGTTTTTCGTTATTGAAGGCGACCAGCAAACCATGAACGATGCTGACCGCATCCACGCTACCAGAGTCCCGGTAATTCAGATTAACACCGGAAGTGGTTGCCACCTTGACGCAGAAATGATAAACAAAGCCGTGAAACAACTTGATGTGTCAGATAATTCCATTCTTCTCATTGAAAATGTCGGCAATTTGGTTTGTCCCGCCATGTTCGACCTAGGCGAATCGCACCGCGTGGTGGTGATCAGTGTTACCGAAGGCGATGACAAACCACTGAAATACCCACACATGTTTCACAGCTCCGATATCTGCATTATCAACAAAACAGACCTGCTGCCTTATGTGGACTTTAATGTTGAAAAAGCCAAAGAATACGCCTTGAGGATAAACCACCACCTGGAGTTTTTTGAATTATCTGCCAAAACCGGCCAGGGAATGGATGCGTGGTATGCCTGGTTAAAAAAGAATATGGGATAAGCGTTTTTTTCAATAGGCCTGCGGATTTTTTTTTCTGGTGTCGTACAATTTTTCTTTTGTATTCAGTTTTTTATTTATTTTTGTGTCAACTTTTTCAAAATAAGTAACACATGAAAGTAAAACGTTTTGGAGTATCGCTTGATGAAAGTATCCTGGCTGAACTGGATCATTTTGTCAACATGCGGAAGTTCCCGAACCGTTCGCAAGCCATACGTTATCTGATTTCCAATTACCTTGTTGAAGAAAAAGTTGATGAAAATAAAATTGTGGCAGGGAGTATAGTTTTGGTTTACGATCATCACAAACGGGAACTGCAAAGTAAGTCCACCGCTATTCAACATGATTATCATGAAACCATCCTTTCGGTGATGCACGTGCACATCGACCACCATAATTGCCTCGAGACTATTGCAGTGATGGGCAAAGCCAGCAAATTAAAAGAACTGGCCGACAAGCTGATAGCTATAAAAGGTGTGAAACACGGGAAACTGGTAATTACCACCACCAGCTAATTTTTTTTATTTCATCGGTAACACTATATTATAAAAAGATAACACAAAAACATATGAAACTAATAAAAAAAGGCTTCTCCTTTCTCTTGGTATTGATACTCGGGACCCCATTTCAAATGACTGCGCACGAGGATCCAGCCAAAACTAAAAAAGAAAAAGAAGCAAAAGAAGCCAAAAGGCAAAAAATTATAATAAATAAAATCGCTCTTGTAACCATTTGGAGAATTGAAACCAAAAAAAACACGGATTCAGATAACAGAAAAAAATACGCAGAAGTATTTTATAATAAAAATGGTTGTACCGAGCAGATAAACGTATTCATTGATAAAGACAGTTTATCGGAAAAAACAATAATGGCTTATGATTTTGAAAATAAATTGATATTGGATTATGATATTGAAGGTAACACAAACAAAGGAGAAAAAACCATATTCCAATATAATAGTGAAGGTTTAATAGAAAAGATATTTGATTTTGACAAAGAAAATCACATTAGTTCGATGGCAGAATACACTTATGATAAAAAGGCCAAGCATATTATTTATACAAAATATAAATCGTTAAACAATGTGGAATATACCTTAAGGTATTTATATGATAGCAATATCGGAAACGGTAACTGTATTGAAATAGAGAAAAATGATAGCGCCGGAAAACTTATCATGAAAGTGATCAATAAATTTGATAAAAACGGAATGAGATCAGAAAAAGCCATTTACAATGATCAGAATGAACTTAATTATAAGTTTTTATATACATACACGGATACAAAAGATTTCAGTGTTATTACTAAAATCTCTCAAACCGGCGAAAGGCTAAGCAGTGACGAATATTTCTATAACGATAATGGTACGTTGAAAAAAATAATTTCAAAAGACAAAGATGAAAATATTGATGAAGTGCTTGAATATACTTATGAATAATAAACCTGCATTCGTTTTATTCATTATGCTTTGCATCTGCTATCAATGCATGGCAGATGATAAACCGAAAATTATAATAGATACCGACGGTGGCGCTGATGATCTCAGAGCAATAAGCCTGATTTTATCAAGCCGTGAATTTGAAATTGAGGCAATTACTACATCAGATGGCGTATTATCACCAGAGATGGCTTTATATAAAGTTAGGAATTTACTCTGTTCATTAAATTGCCAGGGTATTCCAACGGCTTGCGGGCGAAAAATAATTTCAAGCCCTTGTTTTTGCAGAAAAATTAACGAAAAAATTGTTTGGGGCGATTCCTGTTATTTGAATAATTCAAATTTTGTTTCTTCTTCTAGTCTGATAACGCAATTATTAACCGATAGCCGCGAAACCATTATTTTTTTCGCAATGAGTTCGTTGACAAGTATTAATGACGCGCTAATTCAGGCACCTGAGAATAAATCAAAAATCTCAAAAATCATCTGGTATAACAGTTCGCCTTTATTGTCAAATGGCTTTAATTATGAAAGTGACACGGCAGCGGCAAAAAACATGACCCTGCATGGCGTCCCCCTTATAGCCGTTCAAAATAATGAGGGTTCGCCAATCATCTTTAATGAATTTTTCTTGAATTTATATAACCAGACGGACAACCCTATTGCTACAAATGTTTTTAACGCATTATCATCACCAGAAGTTTTGTCTGTGATCAAAAGCGGCCATTTTAAGCTCTGGGATGAACTTTTACCCCTTTACTTTATTTTTCCTGAGCTTTTTTCCGAGAAAAAATCTTCACCATTAATTATTGAAGTACAGCTTTTACCTGATATTAAAGAACAAAAATTAGGGGCTTGTATAAAAAAACTGCTTAATCCTGAACCAGATCAAAATATTGTTTTTAAAACATTTCCAGTAGCTTCCGGGCTATTTGCCCAAGATTTCAGCTTGTTTTCTGATTCTATTTTAAAAAAATACGGAGAACGTGAATTTCGTGCCGGTGTGCTGGCAAACGAACTTCATGGTCATTTGGGTGTATATGCAATTATTGGCGTAAAAATGGGAATCAGGGCACTCGAATATTTTCATTGCGATATTGACGAACTTGAAGTGGTATCATATGCCGGTAATACCCCACCGATAAGTTGTATGAACGATGGCATTCAAGTAAGTACCGGTGCAACACTTGGCCATGGATTGATAACTATAAAAAAAACGGAAACAAAAAATGTAATGGCAGAATTCTACCATGAAAATACCGGGATTACGATTTCTTTAAAAAAAGAAATTGCCGGGCAAATTCAGAATAACTTTAAAACCATTATTGCAAAAAATGGGTTGTTCACAGATGAATACTGGCTTCAGATAAGACACCTTGCAATAATATACTGGTTTGAATTCGACAGAAATGATATTTTCGATATTAAAATTATTCAAAATCATGAACACTGAAATTATTGCACTATGTGCAACAGCAGCCACTCTCGGCTTTTTGCACACTCTGGCAGGTCCTGATCATTACCTACCTTTTATCGTCATGGCCAAAGCCGGAAAATGGTCGTATCCCAAAACCATCTGGATTACGATTTTATGCGGGCTGGGCCATGTTGGAAGTTCTATACTGATTGGAGTCATAGGAATTGCATTCGGGCTGGCCGTAGCGAAGATCGAAATTTTTGAAGGTTACCGGGGCAGTTTAGCAGCATGGCTATTTATTCTTTTCGGTCTTGTATATTTCATCTGGGGACTCTGGAAAGGCATTAAAAACAAAGGTCACCGTCATATTCACGTTCATGATGATGGTAGCATTCACCGTCACGACCATAGCCATATTGAGGCCCATGCTCATAAACACCCGGAAGAAAAAAAGATGAACCTTACACCATGGATATTGATCACCATCTTTGTTTTTGGTCCATGTGAACCTCTGATACCATTATTAATGTATCCTGCAGCGGAACAAAGCACTGGCGGGACAGTGCTGGTGGCCTCGGTCTTCAGTGCAGTTACCATCCTAACAATGTTAACGATGGTACTACTTCCCTTGTTTGGTTTGAAATTGCTACCCATGAGGTTTCTCGAGCGCTATATGCATGCCATCGCAGGATTTACCATACTTATTTGCGGTATAGGTATTGAATTTATGGGGTTATAAAATACAAATACTCTGCTTTTGCAGAAAATTACATTTTACTGATATACTGCTTCAAAAACTCAAAAGCAGCATAAAGATTCTTCTCTGCCTGCGGCGTCAGTTCTTCGATGAATTCAAACTCATAAGCTTTGATATGCAACACAAAGGTTTCGGGCTGCTTGTTGTAGATTTTTTTGCATAAATCAAGCACGTAGGATACAGATACTGCGTGCATGGTAAACTCAATCGTGGCGTCATTCGGTTCCACCTTTTCAAGTTTGTAATCTTCGATGTCGGCTACGGATGCATCAACAAAAATAACGGTATCATATTCTGCAATTGTTGCCGAATCCTCAATGTTTAACTGGTAATTGCAATCCGTAAACAGGTTTTGTATATTTTCTGAGGCGATCCATTCATCCATCAAATTAATGAAGCGCTCGCCCAGGCCGTCGTCCTGCCTGCCGGCGTTGCCGTATCCGTAAATAAGAGTTTTTTTCATAGGTTTAAAATTAAAAAAAGCCCGTCAAAGCTGGCGGACTTTTTTCAAAATAAAATTTAAAATTATGATCTATAATGATCAACTTCATTGCCTTTCGAATCGTACATTTTGATATCGAGCGGCATTTTACCTAATGCGTGTGTTGCACAGCTCAGGCATGGGTCATAAGCCCTGATGGCAATTTCCACAGCATTTTTCATAGGTTCCGTGATGGTGGCTTGTCCGTTCATCATTTTTTTAGCAACAACATTTACCGACTGGTTCATCGGCTCATTATTGTTGGTAGTAGAAACTATGAGGTTTGCCATCACGATCTGATCATCGTCATTGATTCTGTAATGATGGAATAACGTTCCGCGCGGAGCTTCAATTAATCCAACGCCTTCTTTTTGCTTGGTACCTTTTACAACGAGGTCGTTTTTCTGCAGGTCTGGATCATTCAACAGTTCTTTTATCATTTCTCCGGCATGCAGTAATTCGATCAGGCGGGCCCAATGGGTATGCAGGCAATAATTGTTAGGTTTGCCGTTGGTATGAGCTTTATAAATTTCAAATTCCTTCTGCGCCATTGGTGTAGGAATAAAGTCGCAGGTATTCAGACGTGCCAGCGGGCCTACGCGATACCAGCCTTTTTCTTTTCCAAGATGTTTCAGGTACGGGAATTTCATATAACTCCATGAGCGAACTTCTTCTTCGATGTAGTTGTAATAATCCTGATAATCAACGTCGTTCAAGATCTTCTTTCCGTCGGCATCAACAGCTCTCAAAACGCCGTGATACAGATCCAAAGCGCCGTCTTTTCTGACAAGGCTCAGGTGGTTTGAAGGGAAATAAGCAAAATTATCAACAAATTCGCGGTTTTTCATGTAATAACCTTTGAAAAACTGTACTGCAGAATTTGCCCATTCAATCATTTTGTCAATGTTCAATGGATCAGCGCCTTTCAGAAACAGGTCGCGTTCTTCGATACTGAGGTTTTTGTTGATGCCACCAGGGATTGCTCCGGTACCATGAACTTTTTTACCGGCTGTATGTTCAATGATTTCCTGGCCGAATTTACGCATCATAACACCCTGAACAGCTAATTCCGGGAAGTTGATAGCCACACCGATAACGTTGCGGATGGCCGGATCGGCATCATAGCCTAATAAAAAATCGGGAGAAGCAAGATGGAAGAAATGAAGTGCATGTGACTGGAAAATCTGTCCGTAGTGCATCAACCTTCTCATTTTTTCGCCTGTCGGAGTAAGGCCGTGGCCGGTTCCGGCGCCAACAATTACGTCAAGAGCTTTTGCTGCAGCCAGATGGTGGCTAACAGGACAGATACCGCATAAACGTTGTACTAAAACAGGTGCTTCCCAGTAAGGACGGCCCTGCACAAAACGTTCAAATCCGCGGAATTCAACAATATGAAGGCGGGTTTGAGCCACATTCATATTGTCATCGAGGTGAATAGTCACTTTGCCGTGGCCTTCAACTCTGGTTACAGGTTCTATAGTTACTTTTTGTGCCATTATAATATTCTTTTAGATTAATCAAATTTTACTAATTCATAAGGTATGTTCAGTGTATCACCGGTAACCAGCGCTACAACAGCAGCCCAGATCAGGTCGGCTCTTGGGGCACAACCAGGCAGATAATAATCGATCTTTACGATTTCGTGGCATGGGTACACTTTATCGAGTATCATCGGAAGTTCTTCGTCGTTAGGCATGATCTTTTCTTTGTTCAGGCCTACTGTTGGCCCTCCCAGATATGCTTCATCAAGGCATTCCTTCACACAGATTCCGTTGCGCATGGCAGGCAGGCCGCCCATAATGGCACATTCGCCTAGTGAGATAAGAATTTTACAATGCTTGCGGAATTCTTTCAATACGTGAACATTTTCGCTGTTACAGCAACCACCCTCTATGATTCCGATATCGCATTCTTTGGTAAAAGTCTTTATATCATCAATGGGGGATTTGTTGAATTCGACAAGTTCGATCAGTTTTAAAATACGGTCATCAATATCAAGTAATGACATATGGCAGCCAAAACAACCGGCCAGTGATGTAGTTGCAACAATTGGTTTACTCATTTTTCTGTCCTCCTGGTTTATTGATGTGAATTTTCTATTTCTGATCCTATAACTTCTTTATCATACTTGCGTTTTCCAATTGGCGTTGCAAAACCGATTTCTTTTTTCAGTATGCAGCCAACCGGACAGATATCCATAGCTTTCTGTGCTAATTCGTCGGACATGGTTGCAGCAAGTTTTTTATCCATATTGATCTCAAGTGTTTTACCTCTGCCTTTGAATGCAAAGATGCTTCTTCCTTCACTGTCTTTTATCATACGGATACAACGTTTGCAGAATATGCAACGGTTGCGTTCGAGGAAGATCTTGGGAGCTGTGGCATCAATGTTCCTGCGTTCGAAAGCATAAGGGAACCGTGGAACCATCATCTGATATTTATAACCTAATCCCTGAAGGTCGCAGTTTCCGCTTTTTTCACAGGCGGGGCAAAAATGATTGCCTTCCACAAAAAGCATTTCTACGATGGCTTTACGGATATCCGTCAGTTCGGGAGTATTACTTTCTACAGCCATGCCTTCTTCAATAGGTGTTGTGCAAGCAGCCATTTTACGGCCGTTGGCATTTACTGTGCAGATTCTGCATGACCCTGCAGGGACAACATCTCTCATGTGGCAAAGCACCGGTATATAAACGCCGTTATCAGTAGCCGCATCAACGATACACTGACCTTTGACGCCCTGACATTGCTTGCCGTCGATTGTGAATTTTACAGTTTCACTCATAATTTATTTTTCTTTATAATTGTTAATATCTTATTTTAATTATTCATGAACTTTGGGTTCGCGACCAACCACTTCACAGGACTCGAGCACTGCTTTGTGCATATCGAATTCACTGTGGTAATCTATATCATGTACTCTTGCATCGTACAATTCTCTGAAATTTCTTATAGTAGTTGCTATCGGATTTGAAGATGTCTGCCCAAGTCCGCAACGTGTAGTTTTGCGCAGAATTTCGCTCCAGGCAAGCATATCTTCAATATCTTTTTTAATCGCATGCCCCTCGACCACTTTTTCGATGGCTTTCTTCAGTATCATGTTAAAAGACCGGCAGGTAACACATGAGCCGCATGATTCATCAGCAAAGAATTCCATAAAATTCAACACGACATCTTTTAACAGGTCGCGTTTTTTACCTATTACAATCATAGAGCCTCCCGTCGGAAGGTCTTCCAGAGCTATCTTTCTGTCGAATTGGCTGGGAGGAATACAGATTCCTGATGGCCCAGCCACCTGAACGGCTTGAATATCTTCTGCTCCCACCATTGCCAGCATGTCTTTAATGCTCATGCCCCATTCTATTTCATAAACACCGGGGTTTTTGCAGTCGCCGGAAACACTGATAACTTTTGTTCCTGACGATTCTTTTGTTCCCAACGCATTGAGCCATTCTCCTCCCTTATCCAAAATCCGTGCAACAGAGCAGAAAGTTTCCACGTTATTTACAATAGATGGTTTGTTTTTGTAACCTTTCTGGGCAGGAAATGGCGGACGGTTGCGTGGTTCACCGCGTTTGCCCTCAGCCGATTCTATCAATCCTGATTCTTCTCCGCAAACATAAGCGCCGGCGCCAAATTGTATCCTTATATCAAAGTCAACACCTTTGCCCATAATATTTTTTCCAAGAAGGTTTTTAGAATACATTTCCTTGAGTGTATTTTCCAGAAATGCTTTCAGGTACTTATATTCTTTTCTGACATACAAAATACCTTCTTTAGCTCCAATGGCATAACCGCCAATGGCCATACCTTCAAACAACATTTCAGAGCGTTCGGTCATCAGCACACGATCTTTGAAAGTACCCGGCTCGCCTTCATCAGCATTACATAACACATATTTATCCCCGGATTCGCGTGAACAGAAATCCCATTTTAATCCTGTTGGAAATCCGGCACCGCCTCTTCCGCGAAGATTGGATTTTTTAATCTCCTCTATCACTGATTTGGGCTCCAGTTCAAGGGCTTTGTTAAGCCCCGCTCCGGTTTGATATGCATCAAAAATAACAGGACCAGTTTTTTTAATATTATTTTTTACCATTGATTTTATCAATGGGTGGGAATTGTTGCCATCACCGTACTCAGTAACCATTTCGGCAACAGCCTTTCCGGCACGCATACCCGTAATGATTTTTTTCACTTTTTCACGGGTGAGGGAGGTAAAAACCACGTCATTAATAATGGCTGCCGGTTCCTGATCGCTCATGCCTATACAAGCTGTATAGTGCAAACTGGCAAGATTGTCGGGTGTTAATTCGCCAAACTTAATACCGAGTTGTTTTTCAAATTCATCGGCAACATCCGTCATGCCCTTCATGCAGGAAACCACGCTATTGTTAAGATACACAGCATATTTACCTACAGGTTTGCAGGTAAAGAAATGGTAAAATGAGCGCGTCTGTATTACGTCAACTTCAGAAATATGAAGTTTTTCCGCAATCACCGCCACTGCATCGTCTGAAACACAACCAAATTCCGACTGGACACCTGCTAAAATATCCATCAGCCGGGTTGCATCCTTACCATAAGCTTCAATAATACTAATAATTTTTTCTTTCATATCTTGTTTTAAATTAGTTGTATTTACATTTTATAAACAGGTTGACAAATTTATATACTTTTTTGTAATTATTAAACATTATCAAAAAAATTTATTAAGTATCTTACTTATTGACGTACTATAATATCTTGTTGATTTACATGTTGTGTTTTTTATGTTAAATTGTTGCAAAAAAACAATGATTATGAAAAAAACATTCCTAGTACAGCTTTTTGTACCGTTTTTATAAAATCACAAACCAATAAAGAAAAACCACAATTCGACATCTCTTTTTCGGAATTTGAAAAAAGTGATTTTTTCTGAGATTCAAGACAAAACACGTCTACCTGTGAAGGGCATTTTCTGTTGTTCACAAATGCTATCAGTCTTGATGCCAAATGTGATGACATCAATATAAAACTTAATTTCAACTTTCTTTCAATGATACCATTGACTTATCAAAGGAAAACCTTACCGACAAAACACGTGGTTCCAATATAAAATGTATTTTTCGCGTTGCTTCGAGGGTAATATTTATTTCCGGAAAATTCCAGTTCATGACAGAACTCGAATGGACAAGCGCTTACTATTCCACCAAAGCACTTAATGCATTGCCCAATAAGAAAGGTGTTATCGGAAGAAATGCTAACGATATCGGCAACCTGAGAATTCTTTTTGCAGTACAGTAAAATTTCTAATATATTTATATTCGTTCTTAAAGGAGATGCTTTTTAAGTATCTCCTTTTTTTATTAAAAATATTTGTAAATTTGGGGTTACATCATTATTTATAACTAAAAAATTTCATTATGAAATGGTCAGGCAGAAGACAAAGTGATAATGTCGAAGACCGCAGGGGAATCAGCGGCAAAGGCTTAGCCGGTATTGGCGGTATAGGTGCTATCATTATTGCAGTTATAGCATTTTTTATCACCAAAGACCCTTCGCAGCTTATCAACACTTTACAACAAACTACAACCCAGCAGGAACAGCTCGACCCGGAAACAAAAGCCAAACAGGATCAATTGGCTCAATTTATTGGTGTTGTTTTGGCTGACACAGAGGATGTCTGGAACACACTTTTTTCTTCAATGGGAAAAACCTATGAGGAACCCAAACTTGTTCTTTTCACCAATGCCGTACAATCGGCTTGCGGATATGCCCAATCGGCCACAGGCCCCTTTTATTGCTCGGGAGATGCCAAAGTATATATTGATTTGGGATTTCTTGAGGAACTACAGGAACAACTTGGTGCACAGGGTGATTTCGCCCAGGCTTACATCATTGCACATGAAGTAGGACACCATGTCCAGAACCTTCTGGGAACTCTCGATAAAGTGCATTCACAGAGCAACACACTCAGCGAAGAAGAATATAATGCTATGACTGTAAGGTTAGAACTTCAGGCCGATTTTCTTGCCGGGGTGTGGGCCCATCATGCACAAAAAATGAAATCGATACTTGAAAGCGGCGACATTGACGAAGCCGTGAATGCTGCCGGCGCCGTGGGAGATGACAGGATACAGATGCAAAACCAGGGTTATGTTGTTCCTGACTCCTTTACGCACGGTACTTCCGAACAACGCACCCGATGGTTTTTATTAGGTTTTAAAACGGGCGATATCAGCAAAGGCGACACTTTCAACGCAAGAACTTTATAAGTATCTTCATTTCAAACCAACCTTAGGGATCATATTTCCGAAAGTTCAGACAGATTGAGCCACCGGTCTGTTTTCTCTTCTATAAGTTTTTCGATCTCATTATAGCGTTTACCATATTGGGCAAATTCTTCAGGACTTCCTTCTCCCCCGTTCAACTTCTCAAGCAAAGTGTATTTTTCAGATTCCAGCAAACTGATCTCTTTTTCAAGATTTTCAAATTCCCGGGATTCTTTATATGAAAGCTTCCTAACTGTCTTTTCGACAATTACGGGTTTTACCCGATTCAATTTAGGCTTATCTATCCTCTTTTTTTTCTCCGCTGCCTTCTTTTTCAGTAACGCGTATTCGGTATAATTTCCGGGAAAATCTTTTATCCTGCCACCGCCTTCAAAAACAAACAGATGATCGGTAAGATTATCAAGAAAATAGCGGTCGTGCGAAATTATAATAAGGCATCCTTTAAAATCAATAAGAAAATCCTCAAGCGCATTTAATGTCTGAATGTCCAGGTCGTTAGTCGGTTCGTCAAGGATGAGAAAATTGGGGTTTTTGATAAGAACCATAAGCAGTTGCAACCTTCTCCGTTCTCCGCCGCTCAGGGTGGAAACATAACCATACTGAACACTGTGCGTAAAGCCAAAATAATTTAGAAACTGAGAGGCCGACATTTCGTTTTTGCCCATTTTAACATATTCCGCAACATCTTTCACGGCATCGAGCACCCTTCTGTCTTCTTTCAGTTGTATGGGCTCCTGTGAAAAATAACCGAAAACCACCGTCTGGCCTATAGATATTTTACCTTTATCCTGCCTGAGATTTCCGGTGATCATATTGATTAACGTAGTTTTACCAACGCCGTTCTTTCCGCAAACACCTATGTGTTCTCCTTTTTTAAAGGTATAGGTAAAATCATCGACAGCCAAAAAATCTCCGAAGGATTTGGTAACATTATGCATTTCAAGAATTTTGCCACCTATCCTGGTTTCCGTTATGCGAAGGTCCAGATTTTCTGTTTCTATTCGTTTTGAGGCTTTTTGCTGCAAGCCTGAAAAAGCTTCAATACGGGCTTTAGATTTGGTGGTCCTCGCCTGTGGCATCCGCCTCATCCATTCCAGCTCCTTGCGGTAAAGATTCCGGGCACGTTCCAGTTCGGTTTTTTCGATCTCCATCCGCTCAGCCTTTTTCTCGAGGTAATATGAATATTTTCCCTTATACCGAAAAAGGTTTGTAGAGTCCAGTTCAATTATCTCATCACAGATATTATCCAGAAAATAACGATCGTGGGTAACCAGAATAATGCTGAGGTTTTGTTTCGACAGGTATTCCTCCAGCCATTCTATCATTTCAATGTCAAGGTGGTTGGTGGGCTCATCGAGTATCATCAGGTCGGTATCTTCAATAAGCGCTTTGGCCAAGGCAAGCCTTTTGCGTTGCCCGCCCGATAATTCGCCGACATTTTGTTTTATATTGGAGATTTTTAAACGCGAAAGCACCTCGTTGATCCTGGTCTCAAAATCCCAGGCACTCAGCCCATCCATTTTTTGTATGGTCTGCTCAAGCTGTTTGGTCAGTAATTCTAAATCTTTTGAGTTGCTCTTGTTATGAATGTTTATCTCTTCCAGAATGCTTTCATAGTTTTTGATCGCCTGAATAAATTCATTGTCGGAATTAAGCAGTGAATTGATCACGGAGAGGTTCGGATCGAGGTCCGGGTTTTGTTCTAAATAGGTGATCCTTATATCATTGCGAACGATCACCTTTCCATCCTCCGGTATTTCTTTGCCCGCCAGGATATTCAGCAAGGTAGTTTTTCCGGTACCGTTGCGGGCTATCAGCGCTACTTTCTGGCCTTTGTCGACACCAAAAGAAATGTCCTTAAAAAGGATTTTTTCTCCGTAAGTTTTGGTCAGGGTTTCGACGCTGAGGTAGTTCATACAGACAAAATAAGGTGCAAAGGTATGAAAACTAAGAAAGAAGTGAGAAATTATCCCGGTGTGCTTAAAGCAAAAACTTCGCATAACGGGGTACCCCATATGAGATAACTGCGGATCTCATGGGGCAAATTGTTAATTTGGTAAATTGTTAAAAAGAACGTACCGCTCTTACTGCTCCCGTATAACTTTTACTGGTATTGCTTTGTGCCCCATTGTAGAATCCTTGATACCAAGCATTGTAACCATAAGGAGTGCCGGTATATTCTGACGAACTCCAAAATGCCCATTCTGAAAATCCGCCAAGTCCAAGAACTTTTAAAGCATAAAGTTTGTTTAATTCATCTTTACTTGGTAAGTACCAGTCATTATAACCTCCTCCATTATAGGCACGTGCTATTCCTGCGGCATAAGAAGTTGAAGTCGCTCCTTGCTGACTAATAATTGTATTAGTATTAGCCATTCCTGTACCCAGTGCTGTTGCTGTAGCGCCAGTGGTAAAATAACTTCCATTGTACCATCTTATACTACTTGATTGATAGGTTGGTGCTACTATTAATCCATGTGTTTCTCCTTCAATATAACCGGGATCTCCAACTTGTAAGATATAAGCTATGATCCCTCCCTGATAGCTCTTTCCAACATACAAAACAATGGTACCATCAATTTTCCGCCAATCCGTTCCGTCATAAAAAAATGGAAGTTTGTAATCAGTATTATAAATCATTAACCCTTCAGCAGGGCTAGAAATTGTCGCCATTTGAGCTGTTGTCATTCTTGGAGGTAAAAAACCCTTAGAAGTACTTGTAACATCAAGTGCGGCAGATGCATCTGGAATAGAAGTTCCTATACCTTGTTGAGAAACATTCACAATAGAATTATTTCCAGCATCGCTACCGGTAGAAAGAACATCAGTAAGATTTTGCAACTCGTTAGTAACCGAACCATCAATTTCAGTAAAAGAAGTCAGATAACCGGCATCATTTGTGAATGAACTGACAGTCGTTGGCTGGTTTATTAAATCGGAATAACTGCCCGTAGTTGAAACTGTTGCAAGTGCAGTCCCATTAACCCGGTATGCACCTGAAACATTTACATCTCCAATAACATCCAATTTGTAAGCCGGTGTTGCTGTACCAATACCAACATTTCCAGTCGCGTCTATAACTGCTTGCTGGGTAGTCGCAGTTTTGAAAATTACGGAGCCATAGATTCCACCCGTTTTATCTCCACCAGATATTATCACATGGCCAGGCTGCGATCCAAATGTACTTGTACCACCTTGTATGTATACTTTACCAGTACCTGCCCCAGTACCTGCAGTTATATTTATGTTTCCACCTTGATTTCCTGAACCAGCCACTAAAGTGATTGACCCTCCAATACCATTTGTACCGCTAGCCCCAACTGAACCACCAGTCAATGTTACATTACCACCAACACCAACAATTCCACTGCCTGTAGGACTCGCACCGCCAGAAATATTAACATTTCCTGCGCGAGAGGTTGCTGGATTAGTAGGGAACGGAACATTAAATGTTCCACCGGTGATAGAGATATCACCTGCTCTTCCAGAACTATTTTTAGGGCCATTATTATCGCCTCCTTTAATAATCATATCCCCAACATTGGTATTGCTTGACACAGAATTAGTACTGATCGTCAGTACTGTCCCTTCTCCAGTCAATGGCATTATTGCTGGAGTTATAACGGAAGTTGAAAAATCTGCACTGCCAATAACCGAAAGAGCATTACTTGGTGAATTTGTACCAATACCAACATTACCGGTATTAAAATAAATATTGCTGCTATTCCTTTTCCATATCATAGTATCCAGCTCCGAAAAACTTGTCAGGTATCCTGCTGTTGCATGATTTCCCCAACCATAAGATGTAGACCAATTTGTAATATCTGTATTTGTAATTCCGAATGATGGGCTGGCTGTCCATAATTGGTCTGTTTCACTATAACTTGTCAGATAACCAACATCGTTTGTAAATGCACTTAAATTGGATGGCGCCCCGGTTAAACTGCTGTACTGTCCGTCAAATCCTGCTGGCAGTTTTACAAATCCGCCATTGCTTAAAAAAACAGTATCATGGCTAATGCTCAACACCTGAATTTCGTTGCTTACTGAACCGTCCACTTCGGTTGTAAGATATCCTGCATCATTTGTAAATGTGCTCACATTGGTGGGCGTTCCTGTTAGACTGTTATACTGGCCGTCAAAACCGGCTGGCAGTTTTATAAATCCGCCACTGCTTAAAAAAACAGTATCATGGCTAATGCTCAACACCTGGATTTCATTGGTTACTGAGCCGTCCACTTCTGTATCCAATTTGTTATTCCAATTGGTGATATCTGAGGAATTAATACCAGCTGCTACAGATGCACCAAAGATTGGATCGGTTTCCGTAATTGTTCCTGTTATACTTTCCGCAGTTTTAGCATGCAAGGCATAGGGGACGCTTAGCAGTTGGCTTACTCCCGTAATCGTGTAATTGGTTCCTCCGGCAGGGTCTGTTTCAGTTTTTATGTAATAAGTATCTCCTGCCCAATTAATGCCACTAAAACCTGCGCCACCACCTATTTCAATGCTTACCAATCCGTTGGCATTGGTTATTGGAGTTTGTGTTTCAGAATAAACAACAGTTCCAGTAGGTGAACCCTGCAAAATACTTATTTGCATTCCAACCTGCGTGTTGGTTACCAAGGCATCACTGCTGTCGCGGATTACTGCCTGATAACTCATTTTTTCGGGTGATTGTGCGAATGCACTTGCAGCTATTATAACGGCCGCTAAAACTGTGAATATTTTTCTCATGGTTTTATTATTATTATTTTAATTTCATTATTATGGTAGCCGATGCTCTCATTTTCGGAAATGGTTTAATGGTTGTAATTATTAAAACTCCTGCCTTAATCAGTTTTAATAATTTTAAATGTTTTTTTTTCTTTATTTGCCTGAAATACTTTTACGAAATAACTTGCCGGTAAAAGGTTACTTATAACAATGCTGGTCTTTTTATCAGTAATTATTTGGCTTAGTAAAAGTTTCCCCTGCAAATCATATAGTTGGAAGTTCAAAGTTGAAGGTTCAATGTCATTAACTTCCAATGTAAGATAATCTGCAGTCGGGTTTGCTGCCTTCAATGGGTTCAATGGCTTTTCTGACCATTTGTATCCTGCGGTCAGTAATAAGTTAAATGGCATGACATGGAAAATCTTAGATGGAATAGAATACTTATAATTTTTTTTAAATGCTTTTCAGAGCATCCAAAGCTTTGATATAATCAGGGTGGTTTGTGATTTCCCCAACATATTCAACATAACGAATAATTCCTTTTTCATCAACTATTACTATTCCGCGTGACAACAGGCGGAGCTCATCAATCAAAAAGCCGTATTTTATTCCAAAATCCGTTTCCTTATGATCGGAAAGAGTTATCACTTTGTCAATTCCTTCGGCAGCACAGAACCTGCCTAAAGCGAAAGGTAGATCACAGGATATGGTAAGAATCACCACATTGTCAAGTTTTGCTGCTTCTTCGTTGAATCTTCTTGTTTGTGCTGCGCACACTCCCGTGTCAACAGAAGGGACCACCGAGATAATGCGGATTTTACCATTATAATCACTCAATTTGTACGGCTTTAAATCATTGCCTAATACAGTAAAATCTTTTGCTTTTTCACCTTCTTTTGCCAAAGCACCAAGTAGTGTCATCGGATTTCCACCAAATGTTATTATTCCTGAATGTTTTTCCATAGTTTTATTTTATAATTTTTTACAAAATTACATATTTTTCTATTCAGGCAATAAGCTACCTAAATAAAAAAAATCAAAAATTTGTTTCTTATTATTTAGAAATAAAATACTCAGTTACCTCTGTATAATTTCCAAAATCAATCTTTTCATTCATAGCCGACAAGAAAATATTAGCGGGTATGATAACTATCCTCACAGAATCCCATGTTACATCAATTCCATTATACCAACTGCCATCAGGGTTTCTTAGGTAAATACCAATATATGGCTCAGGGTCGGTGAATAAAACTGTTGTATAAGTATCAAGCGGTCCATAACCGTTAACAACATTCCATTGGTCAAATCCTCCTGAATAATATGCATAAATTATACTGGAATCAATCAATCCTGCTGTCAGGCCGTCAGGAGTATATTTTTGCGTATAAAAATTAGCTGCGTTGAAAGTGCACGGCCCATAACCATACATTTTTATATTTGCATTGCCATTGGTTCCGGCAGGTCCCTGAGGCCCTTGTGGCCCGGCAGGGCCTTCTTCTTTTTTGCAAGAAATTAAGAAAATTGAAATTAAAAAGAGTACTATAATTAATTTTGTTTTCATGGTTTATATTCCTTATTATTTATTTATTAATTTTTATATTAAAAATTATCTACTTTTCAATATTTAATTTTTTGCATATTTCCTGGTAAGACATTTGATTGAAATTCGCCATACTGGCGGAAATCCCTCCGGGAATGATGATATACCTGTATGCATTTGTTGAGGGATCACCAGCAAAAGATCCGGGGTCATCATTATTATCAATATTAAAAAAGATAATGGTTAACAAATTATTGCTTAGTCTGAATGTCATGAATTGATTGACAAATTGGGTTAAACCATAAATAGTCATTGGGAGCGGCTGAGCTTCCGGAGTTCCTGCACTTTTAATATACACCATCACCAAACCCTTATCGACAATGTTTTGAGTTATTTCAGGTACCGTATCATAGTAATGCCTCATTGTTTTTCCAAACTCAGTGATAGCGGTTTCGCTCCAGCTTGTTGCCTGAAACCCAATCCAATCAGAATATATGACATTAGCAGTACCAGCAGGGCCTTCAGGCCCTTGTGGCCCGGCAGGGCCTTCTTCTTTTTTGCATGAACTTGCCACTGTCAGTAATACCAACAGTAAGGCAAATAATTTGATTTTTTTCATAATTATTGTAATTTAAGTTTAGACAAATTTACATAATTTGCAAGTAGAAAGTAATATTAATTTAAATTAGAAATCATTCATGTAATGAATTGTTTATGCTACTTTTGTAACTAAGTTCCCTAAGCAATGCCATATAAAAACCTCTCTGAATTCATAGCTGTACTTGAAAAACAAAATGAACTCCACCGTATCAAAGAATTTATTTCGCCGAAACTTGAAATCAGCGAGATAAGCGATAGGGTTGTAAAATCAGGCGGCAAAGCACTATTGTTTGAAAATACAGGAACGGATTTTCCTCTGTTAATCAATGCTTTTGGTTCTGAAAAAAGAATGTGCCTTGCTCTGGGTATTGAAAATCTTGACGAAATCAAAGGAAGAATAGATGCACTTTTTAAAAATGCATTGACTTCGGGAAAATCGCTTACAGAAAAACTTCATAAACTGTCGTTGTTAAGAGAGATTTCATCCTGGATGCCTAAAACCATAAGTGGAAAAGGTAAGTGTCAAGAGAAAATAATGCCTTCACCGGACATTACAAAACTTCCCGTATTGACCTGCTGGCCTCACGACGGCGGCCCTTTTATCACCCTTCCGGTGGTTCACACTCAAGACCCCGTTTCGGGTATGCGCAACGTAGGGATGTACAGAATGCAAGTATTTTCAGCTTGTAAAACAGCCATGCACTGGCACTTACATAAAAATTCAGCACGCCATTTTCATGAGTATAAAAAACTGAAGAAAAAAATGCCTGTGAGCGTTACCCTTGGTGGAGATCCTATTTATACTTATGTGGCAACCGCTCCCTTACCTGATAATATGGATGAGTACCTGCTGGCTGGCTTCTTACGAAAAAAGCGAGTTAAATTAGTTAAATGCCTTACTAATGAGTTGTATGTACCCGAAGATGTTGATTTTGTAATTGAAGGATATATTGACCCAGAGGAAGAACTAATTACAGAAGGCCCCTTTGGCGACCACACCGGATTTTATTCTTTGCCAGAACCTTTTCCTGTATTTCATATTACATGTATTACTCACCGCAAAGATGCCATTTATCCGGCCACAATTGTCGGCATACCGCCCATGGAAGACGCCTGGTTGGGAAAAGCCACAGAGCGAATATTCACCAGCCCGATAAAATATGCCTTACAGCCCGAAATAATTGATATTCATATGCCTGTGGAAGGCGTTTTTCACAATCTGGTTTTGGTAAAAATTAAAAATATCTATCAAGGTATTGCACAAAAAATTATTAACGGACTTTGGGGCGCCGGACAAATGATGTTTTCTAAAATTATCATTGTGCTGGATGAAAACGCTGACATCTTCAATTATCCTGAAGTAGTAAAAGCTATATCGGAAAATGTGAATATTAGTTCAGATATCATTTTTTCAAAAGGCCCTGCCGATATTCTCGACCATTCGGCAAAAAATTATGCCTTTCAAGGAAAAATAGGAATTGACGCAACTGTTAAAAAAGACAGTTCGCTAATAACACCTTCCATTAACAAAGAAAACCTTTCAAAGATTTTTGATGAAATCGTTAAATTAAACGACACACTGCTCCACCAAAATATTAATGCAGTCATTATTTCCTATAAAAAGAGCAAGCCAAACCATACCCGAATACTCGCCGAAAAACTGATTACAGAAAATATTTTGTTGAATATTCAATCCTGTTTTTTTCTTGACTTCAATGTGGAGGTGGATGACCTCAGCGAAACCTTATGGTTACTTCTGAATAATATTGATCCGGCAAGAGATATTTTTATTATAAGCAATACGCTATGTTTTGATGGCACCCGAAAAACCAAGGAACTGGATAATTTTCAGCGGCCCTGGCCAAATGTAATTGTGATGGATGATGAAACCATAAAAACGATAGATAACAAATGGGAAAAACTTGGTTTAGATAAATTTAGCCCCTCACCTTCTTTAAAATACAAAAAACTATTATGGCCCGGGAAAGCGGAAGCGGAATAAAAATTACAGATTCTGAAAAATAAACTCTGACATTCTTTTATACAAGTGATAACGTGTGTACCCGCCATAAATCCCGTGATTTTTGTTGGGATATAATTGCATTTCAAACTGTTTGTTAGCTTTCACCAGAGCATCAATAAGTTCAATGGCATTTTGAGCATGCACGTTGTCATCGGCCATGCCGTGAACTATCAATAACTTGCCTTTGAGCTTTTTTACATATTTAATGGGAGAGTTGTCGTCATACCCAGAGGCGTTGTCCTGCGGTTTACGCATATAACGTTCGGTGTAAATATTATCGTAGTTTCTCCAATTGGTAACAGGTGCTACGGCAATACCAGTTTTAAAATATTCAGCGCCTTTTGTCACACACAACGCGGTAATAAATCCTCCGTAACTCCACCCCCATATCCCAATACGGGCTTCGTCAACGTATGGCTGGGAAGCAAGATATTTTGCCGTTTCAATCTGGTCTTCGGTTTCTAACTTACCGAGCTCCATGTAAGTGCATTTGCGAAACTGCTCTCCTCTGGAGCCTGTGCCTCTTCCATCCACACATACGACAATATAACCCTGTTGTACAAGGTACTGATACCAAACCATATCGAAAGTGTCCCATTCGTTAGCGGCATATTGCGAATCCGGCCCTCCATAGACATTCATCAAAACGGGATATTTCTTTTTAGATTCAAAGTCGGGCGGCTTGATAATATATCCGTTGAGCCGTATGTTACCGGAAGTATTAAAACTGAAAAACTCTTTTTTTGTAAATCCGTATTCATTGGCTTTTTCAGCCAGTTTTTTATTATCGGTAAGCGCTTGTATTTCTTTGCCTTTGTTATTATAGATTGCTATAATTGGAGGGGTGTTTGCATCACTGAAAGTGCCTGTAAAATAAGCGCAATTTTTACTGAACTCAGCCTCCCACGTACCTTCTTTTTTAAATATTTTTGACTTATTCGAACCGTCAAAACCTACGCTGTATAAGTCGCGGTTCACAGGATTGCTTTCCGCCGAAATGTAATAAATCACAGCATTCTTTTCATCAATGGCTTTTATTTCCTTAACATCCCATTGACCTTTTGTAACCTGATTTATCAGCTTACCGTTTATATCATAGCGGTAAACATGATTAAAGCCGTCTTCTTCACTCATGATAAAGAAATATTTTCCATTTTCAGTAAATTTGAAATTATCTGTTATTTCTATGTAGCTTTTGTTTTCCTGAGTGTAAAATGTTTTAGTGTTTCCGGTTGTTGCATCTGCCATCAATATATCCAGTTTGTTTTGCAGGCGGTTCATCCTGAAAACAGCTAATTTGCCAGGGTCGGCTGTCCAACAGATGCGGGGTATATAAATATCGGTTTCATTGCCTATGTCAATACTTTTTAGTATTGGTTTTGAGAACTCGGTAAGGTCACAAATCCAAACACTTACAAGAGAATTGTCTTCGCCAGCTTTAGGGTATTTGTATTTGTATTGTTCGGGATACAAATCGCCATACATGATAAGTTGATACTCTTTAACCTTGCTTTCATCGAAACGGATGAAGGCAATTTTTTTGCTGTCGGGCGACCAGTGCCATGCTTTAGTAAAACTGAATTCTTCTTCATAAACCCAGTCTGTTGTACCATTCAAAATGTTATTTTGCAACCCATCGTTGGTAATCTGTAACTCAATGCCGGTTCTGATATCTGAGCAAAAAAGATTATTACCCGAAATATATGCGACCATGTCGCCATCTGGTGAGAATTCAGCCAGGCGTTGTTTTTTACCTTCCGATACAGCAAAAAGATTTTTTGTTGACAATTCAAATACAAAATATGATGCAATTTCAGAATGTCTGTAAATTGCTTCCGAATTGGTTTTCAGCAGCAGTGCTGTTTCTTTCTGGTTAATTTCGAAAGATTCAATTTGAATAGCAGTTTGTCCATCAACGGGCTTTAGCATTTCTTTGGTAACCAGTGTATCAACGGCTTGAGAGCTTTTATATGAATATCGAACTATAGTATATTCGTCCAAGAGTATCAGGTAGTGTTCGCCATCATTCATTGGAACTATATCTTCGGCCCGCTCCGGGTAAAAAGAATAATTTAGCCATAAATCTTCCAACGAAATACGTTTGAAGGTTTGAGAAAAAATAACAGAAGGAAAAACAAATAATATGAGTATTAAAATATTAAGTTTTGTTTTCATAATAATCTTTTATTATTTCCAAAATTAATGATTTATATAGAAAGAGGCTTACACAGATAAATAGGTTGACGCTACAAAATTATTCCTTAACCCATTTATAAATTATATCCGGTCCGATTTTCAAAAAATACGTCCCTTTTTTAAGTTTTCTGACGTTTATGGAACTGCTGTCACTTTGGAGTAGCCCAGATAATACTATTTTCCCTTCCATATCAGAAATAAAATAATTTTTTTCATTTTCAGTATTTTCCGTTTTCACTATAATATAATCCCTGGCGGGATTAGGAAATACATTAATGTTGTTTTTATAATTTACTTCAAAAATATTTGAAATGGAATCGTTCAGATAGTAATTTAAATAAGTGCTCATATCAACAATATGCAACTTTTGTTCGCTGGTAAAAACTTTGAAGCTCGAAAAATACTCATTTGAACAGTAATATATCAACCCGTTTTTTGTTGCAATCCCCTCTACCTGATGAAAGGGCAGTGACAAAGATATTTTTCTTTTATTGCCGTTAAAAAATTCATTTTCATTAAAATCATACAGAAGAAACAAAAAAGGCTGCAAAGTCATACTATAGCCACATAAAACAATTAATCTTTTATCCTGAAGATATGTGGCACCCGTAACTAATCCGCTTACATCGCAGGTTGATTCCAGATTTGCAATATAAGAGCCGGGTGTTTTGGGCAAAGTATAAATACTTGTTTTATTACTCACCCATTGTTTGGTAAACAAAAAAATACTGTCAGAAGAAACAACAAATGCTTCACAGTCAAAATCAGTATTATTGCCACCTGTTGGGGAAAAGTCCGTTTGGTTTGAATAAGAAAAATTTATGGTATCCACAACAGGGTTATTCAACAAAAGTGAATTCTTTTCCATCCGGAGAATTTTCAAATCAGTCCGGTTTCCATTTGCATTGTTGCCAAAATCTCCCACATAAACATAAATATCATCCTGCGATATTTCTTCCCAATCAATATTAGCAACTCCTGTAACGGTATAGTTTTGCAGTATCGTTCCACTTAAGGTATCCAAGGAATACAAATTAATATCAGAATTGTCATTGTGTGTCCATAAACTATTATTCCAGAAAATCAATCCTGAGGTTTCCGCCAGCCCGGGAGCAAGTATAGTTGACGATGTGGGAGAAACCAAAGCGGTATTATAGGTACAACTGCCATCGTTTATTGTGGCAGCAGCATTATAGTTATTAGCCAGAGGGTCGGTACATCCGGGAATCTGTGCCTGAACATTAACAAGTATAAATATTGTAAAGAAAAAGAAAAATATTGAAAACCTATTCATCAAATTTAAGCAACAAATAAAATTTAAAAATACCTATAAATGAATCTATTCTTTTTAAACAAATTAGAACTTAGCATTATGAAATCAGAGCAGAATATTTCACCAAAAAAATTTTTTTATCACTACAACAAAAATAAAAAGTGAAATAACCATAATTTTTTCATTGTGCATAAGTTTTTGTTCATCACAAATATATAAAATGATATTTAAATAATTATAAGTTAGTAAAACTAAATTCCTTAGGAATTTTTATAGTAATTGTTATTTCACCTTTATAAGTTCTACTTTAAAAATCAGTGCTGAACCTCCGGGAATTCCCTGTGTACCGGCATCTCCATATCCTAAATCTGAAGAAATAAACAGCTCATAAATACTGCCTTCATTCATAAGTAAAATGCCTTCCGAAAATCCTTTTATAAGATTGGTAAGCGGAAAATCTGCGGGTTGATTTCTTTCGTAGGAAGAATCGAAAACCCTGCCATCAATAAACTTGCCTTCATAGTTTACAGTAACTGTACTTTCCATGGTTGGTTTAGCCCCGTTACCCTGTTGAATAACTTTGTATTGCAGGCCAGATGCAGTGGTTAATATACCTGGTTTATTCTTGTTTTCTTCAAGAAATTTATTATCTTCTTCATTTTTCAATTTTGCATTTTTTGCATTTCTAATTGCTATTTTTTCCTCCATATATTTTCTGAAATTATCCATAATTGCCTTGGTAAGTTCTAATGGAAACAACATATGGTCTGGCCCGTTAAGCGCATCATTTACACCTTGAGATATGATATCATAGTTAAACATCAGCGAATCTTTAGTAAGGCTACCTTTAAGGTTATTGCCAATGTTACAGCCAATGGTATATGCAACCGAATCATCAAATGTTTTTAATTGTATTTTCCCTGTCTGAGAATTTGCAGAATGCCCCAAAGTGATAATAATAATTAGTGCAAAAAATTTTTTCATGTGTTTTTAGTTTATTTTTTTATAAGCATACAAATTTACAAATAATAAGCTTTTATGCATTTTACAAATAACACAAATGTTATACTTAAAAATTTTATAATTTTATCCAATGACACATCTGACACTTTCCGACTTTGACATAAAGCCCGGGTATTTTGTACATGAAAGTGAACTTCATGGGACATTACACACATACCGTGTTATGTGCCTTGTTTTAATTTTATGCACAACAACAAAACTTGAAAAAGAAACCCTACCCGCTCTTTTTGCTGCTTTTTTACATGATATGTCCCGCAGGCACGATGGCTTTTGTATGATGCACGGGCCAAGAGCTGCCAGAGAAAAAGTCCCGCAGTTTTTTTCTTTATTTAAAAAATATGGTATAACAGAAGAGGATATTAAGGTTATTAAAACTGCCATATCTTATCATTCGCAAATTATCGAAGTTCGGAAAAGCCATCCCCATTATAAAGTAACAGCATTATTGAAAGATGCTGATGCTCTGGACCGTATCCGTATGGGAAAAGGAAATCTCAATCCCAAACTTTTAAGATTCCCTGAGACTTATCATCTTATTGATTTTTCGCACAATTTTTACTACGAGAGTTTAAAAACAACAAATAAAGGATTTGACAACATTTTGAAAATAGCAGAGACATTATCAGGCTTGCAACTTGTTTACAGATAAAAAAAAGAGACTGGCATTATTTGCCAGCCTCTTAATGAAACAATAAAATATTTTTACTCAAGTTTTATTTTAGCAAACCAGATGACTTTACCGGATTTATTAGAGCCGAAAAACACTAACATTCCGGGCTCGGCTTCGAGGTATGGAAATTTTGGGTCCAGGAAATATTCCTTATCCCCGAAAGAAGTAAAATCACTTAAAGTACCGGCATTCATATCTATTTTCCCCACCCTCGGATAGGTCAGTATCTTTTTAAAGAAATCTGATTTTGCCTTGATTTCCTGCACAATCCAATATGTGTTATTAGGGTTTATGCCCGTAATCATACTTTGTGGTGTACCGTTATCTTTTGCATATTCATTATTTTCTTTTACATCTAACCCATACTGTGCTTTAAGCATGCCTTTGGAGTCAAAATGAAATGCAAGAATATCAATGTATTGCTTTACGGTTTCCATATCAGTGGAACTGGAAAGTGAAAAATTCGTTACCGTTGGTCCTTTTGGTTTTGTAACCATTTTGTAGTTCTGTCCCACAACTATGAAATCACCATTATCAAATATTCTATAATTCATGATATCAAACTTTTTTCCCTCGTAATTTGGAGCTTTTTTCTGTGAGGGTGGTGTTTTCAACTTGGCTTCAAATTCATCCAATGTAGTTTCTGTTAGGTATTCAACCTTACCGCCAGCAACTTTCATTAGTTGTACAGATTTATATTTACTAACCTTGCCAATCAGTTTGTTGTAATAATCATTTTTTCCTGATGCAAGAGGTCCAAATGCATATACTGCATCATTAGTTGCCAGAATATAATCTATATTCCAATAGCCGGCCTTTGATTTGAATGGAATTCTTTCAGTTAGATTCAGGTCTTTATCAAGCCGCACATAAGTATAATTAGTTAAGTCGGGATCTTTGTTTGTCTTGCCTAAATCATAAGGTGCAAAAACAAAAATCATTTCTTTGATAGCACTGTAATCATCATCACCACCAGTGCCTTCGGTAATAGCTTTTGCATAGCAGTAACCATTGTAATAATCAAAAGGTATCTTCAAATCTTTTACCATATCCAGATCTTTGTTGAACTTCAGCACATGAATGTCTCTATGGTACTTAAGCGGATCTCCACCTTTCTTTACCTGGTCACGTGCTCCGCAAAGAATATAAACATCTCCATTGCTATCGTCTTCAAAGTGAGTGAAATAATAAAACTTTGTCCCTTCATCATTCTTTGGTTTAACCTTTTCCAGTATCTGTATCGTCTTCACATATCCCATATTGAACCAGTCGTAAACATAATTAATACGTTTCTTTTTAAGCACAAGTGTGCCTATCAGGTTTGGCTCTACGCTTGTCCCTTCAACACTATATGAAGCCCCAGAGTAATTGACCCAGCCAAAATCAACAGGGTTGAGTTTTTTCATCTCCTGCAATTTATCAACATTTAGCTCATCCGTCTTCATATCAACAAAGTTGAAGTCTTTATCAAATGTATAGGTCTGCATGGATAAAGACATAGGCCCTGAAGATATAGTGTAATAAAGAAAATAATGTTGCTTGGCAGGGTCGTATTTTACATTAACAAGCGTACCCCTTTTGGCTTTTCCCGTAATTTCATAAGTTTTTTCAATTAAGCCAAATTGCTGAGCAAAAAGGCCGTTTGCTGCCAAAAACAGCAAGATGAAGATTAATTTTTTCATAATTTTAGTTTTTATTTGATTAATAAATTTTAAATTATAAGGTAAGTACAAAAGTAATAAATAATTCAGGCATTAAACATCCTAAATAAATTTATCAATCACAAAATTAATATATAAATGTACTGAATGCAAGAAATAAAAAAGATTTTTTAGACAACGATCGCTTTTTCTAATAGGACAATATTTTCTACATGATGGGTATGCGGAAACATATCAATGGGCTGTATTTTACTAATTGAATATTTTTCGGCCATCAACGCTAGGTCACGTGCCTGTGTAGCTGGATTACAACTCACATAAACAATACGTTTAGGATGTGCCTGTATTATCTGTTCAACCACTGCCGGATGCATGCCGTTTCGCGGCGGGTCAGTAATTATGATATCGGGATGGCCTTTGAAGACAAAAAAATCTACATTCAGAATTTTAGCAATATCTCCAGCTACAAATTCGGTATTATGTATGTTGTTGATTTTTGAATTAACAAGAGCATCTTCAATCGCGGGGGCAATGAATTCGATACCGATGACTTTTTTTGCCTGATGCGCCACAAAATTTGATATACTACCTGTGCCTGAATACAAGTCGTACACAATATCAGCAGAGCTAATGCCGGCAAATTCCTTAACTAAGGAATATAACTTATAGGCTTGTAAGCTGTTAGTCTGAAAAAAAGATACCGGACCTATACGGAAAAGAAGTTCGTCCATTTGTTCTGTTATGAACGGTTTGCCAAAATAGCATTTTACTTCAAGGTCAGAAATAGTATCGTTGTGTTTTGAGTTTACCACAAACATGAGCGAAGTGATGCGGGGATAGATTTCGAGAATATGGTCAAGTACCAGTTTTTGATTTTCGGGTTGTTCCTCTCCAAAAACCATGATTGCCATCGTTTCATTCAGTGTTGTATTGCGGATGATGAGGTTTCTCAAAAATCCCTCATGCCTGCGCGGATTGTAAAAAGTAAAACCCCGGCCAATACAAAACGATTTCAGGCTATTACGGATATGATTTGTGGGCTCACTTTGCAAGTAGCAATGCTCAATATCCAGCACACGATCAAAGTGTTTCGGAATATGAAAACCAATTGCATTCATATCCATAGTATCACGTGCTTGTGAATTCATATCTTCAAAGGTAAGCCAGCGGTAATCTGAAAAAGTATATTCCAACTTGTTGCGATAAAGGGTTTGTTTTTCTGAAGGGATAATGGGCAGTATCTCCGGGGTAGCGAGATGTGCAATTCGCTGAAAATTATCTGCAACCTGCTTTTGTTTGTAAAACAACTGATATTTGTACTGAAGATGCTGCCATTTGCATCCACCGCAAAGACCAAAGTGCTTACAGAAAGGGTCAGAACGTTTTTCAGAAAGTTTATGAAAATGTATGGCCTTTCCTTCCAGAAATGATTTCTTTTTTTTAAACACCTGTATATCGGCAACATCACCGGGAACAGCATTATCAACAAAAATAACCTTATTATCACGTCTTCCAACTGCTTTGCCTTCAGCACCCGCATCAATAATTTCTATTTCAGGAAGAATTATGTGTTCTGCTTTTTTCTTTCTCATCTTAAAAAAATCAAATCCTAAAGTTATTTGCTGTTTTGGGAACTCACTTAACATTATGCCACCCGCATCACCGATACCTGATCACTGGTAACTGAAAACTGCCCTACCAGCTTCTTCCTCCCCCGCCTCCAAAGCCGCCGCCGGAATGCCCCCCACTGAAACCACTGTGACCGCCACCGCCCCAGGATGAATGCCCGGAACTGCTTCCGCCTCTCCAACCACTTCCAATGCTTCCCGAGCTATACCCTGAAACGGAATGTTTGTAAGTCATATCACGGTTCAGATCATTCATGCTGGAAATAATCGCATTTGTAAATAATAATGTGTTAAAAGTGTTGCCTGAACGATCTTGATACCAGTCAGGTGGTTGTGTTAGTAAATCCGTAAACTTCTCCGACCACTCCTTTCCCTGGCCCATAAGAATAGCATAAGAAATGGTCTGATAAAAATAATTTGGATTTTCATTTATAAGTTCTTTTATCCTTGGGATATCGGTGCGCTTTATGAACTCATAAAACCCCACTGCCTGATAAAATATTTTCATTCCATAAGGCCCGTACTTAGGCATAAACATACCTATTAACCATAATGTTATGGAAATTACGGTAAAACAAATAATAATTTGTCCGGTATAATATGGGGAATAATTTAACACAAAAGTCCCCAGTATCAGGTTTAATATGGATAAAACCTTAAGCATCCTTCCGAAACCTAAGGTGCCCGGCTTATAAAATTTATTTGTTTTTCCGTAAAATTTCAACTCCTTTTGTGCCTTTATCAATGATAAATAGAAACTGTTTCTAAGGGTGTTGGTTTTAACTGTTTTCCCTGATTTGAAAAGGCGGTCATATAATATACGTTCAAATTTTTTAGCATCAGGAGGCAATTCTCTTTTCTTTGTTATTTCCCAAACATTTTCATTAGGATTAACATTATCAGCCTGCTGGATAGAAATAAGGCCTTTTCCAGCCCAGAAATAAATCAGTGAAATCAGGTCACTGTTATGAATTTTATTGTCCCATAAAAAACCTATCTCTGCCGGAGTAATACCCTCAGGAGGATAATATTTCACAACTACAGTTTGTTTTTTATCGCGCCCCAAAAAATACCATATAACGACAAGAATCAGGCAAACGAAAAAACAAATGAAAAGAAAGTAATTATTTATCCAAAGTAGTTTGAGTTTTAAAATAAAAGGAATTTCTGTAATATAATCTTTAGGAAACTCTGCTTTGATTACAATGGCTTGCTTGGGCAATAGCCCATGGTGAAGTTTTCCTGAAATAACATTTTGTGAAAAATTAAGCTGTAAAGTATCTTGGTTTGTGATTTCTCCATCTATTGCAGCAGCGTATCTAACAGGCATAATGCCCTTCCCTTCAGCGAAACTTACAGAAAAAGAACCCTGGCATACCGGTTCGTCAAAAGTTGTCATCAATGGAAAAAACAATAATAAATTTTTATTTTTAATACTCAAAATATCATAAATATCATATTCTATTGAAAACACAGAATCATTGTGCTCTGCATCCATATAAAATTCCACATCATATTTAAAATCCTGCCAATCAATATTTATCTTATGTTGAGGACTTATTTTAATATTTCTCACCAGAGCTTTATCAACTTTCCCTACCAGAGAATAATCTGCTATTTGGTATGTCAGTCCTGTAAAAATTTTGATTCTTTTAGGGAAAATATACCTTATATTACTAACAAATATATTTTGGACCCCGGTACGATTGTTAAAATTTACTTTATATACCTGCTTAATATGAGCAACTCCTTTTTTATTTATGCTTATATCGGAATAAAAGTCCTTAATAACATAGTTCTTAGCATAAATATCATATGGCACTTTTTCATTATTTATATTTGACGAATTAAATTTTAGCCGCATATCAATGCGTGGTATATTTCTTAAACTAATCGGATGCTCAGCCATATAAGCGTTTTCTTTACCGTTGTATCTGGTTTTAAAAAACTTTGGAAACTGGTTCATAAAAAAATCCAGATACTGCCAATTCGATTGAATGGGTTTATCAACAATTATTTTATATGAAAAAAACTCATACGGTTCCTTTATTTGGGGGTTTATCAGGTTCCAGGTAAGTTCAGCAATAGGTTGATTAAATTTAAAAGCACCCCACACATGAAAACGGAAAACCAATTCATAGGTTCCTTTAAAAGGTATTTTATTTGCTTTCGCTTGGATATTTTTGTTATCACCAAAATTCATACAAGCAAATACAATATTTTTATTTTCTCCAGAAATACATTCTCCCGCAAACTTATCAATATAAATATCCTGAAAAATCTCATTTACATTTTCGTTTTCAACGGGATAATTATCAAAATATCTTGTAAAATAATAGCAAGGCTTAATAAATTCAATCACATATTTCTCTTCAATATCCAGTGAAGCATCTTTATTAACCTTGATTTCACTATAATAGTTTTTAATGTAAAAAGAATCAGCAATTTCAGCAATAGGTATGTCAAGCGAATGAAAATAGTTTAACGGAAAGCTTACAACTGCAGTTATACCCTGATGTTGTTTGAGTGTTTGTTTCGAAATGCCGGAAATTTTTTGATTATTAATTTCATAATTAATATTCTGTTCCTTTGCCCCCAGTCTCCCTGTATAAATAAGAATATTTTCCTTTAGTAAAGTTATCTTTTCAGGCAAATAAATATTAAAATCTGCTTTGTCAATTTGAGTTTCCCAGTCGTGCCCGATAATATTCCAATAAAATTCCACATGGTTTGCAAACTTATTTAAAGCGCCCCAAACTGTATATTTAATAATATATTTTTGCTTTCCAACCAGGTATTTATCTTGGCTGCCTATTTTTATTTCAAGAAAATCACCCTCCTGCAAAACAGAATATTCATATCCTTTAACCTTGATGTCTTTAATATAAATTTCATATAATCCCGAAGTATAATCCCTTTCGGCAAGTAATTCGTCCTGGCTGATTTTATATTGATACCGAGTTGGGATACTTCGTATAATACCCCTTCTCGAATCATTAAAAGTGAGTTCAATGGTCTCGGTAATATCACATGACCCATTAGTATTAATAATGATATCCGTATGATAATTATTAATATCAAAAGCTTCTTGTGAAAATGCTACAAAGCTAATTATACTAAAAAATACAGAAACAAATACTTTTTTCATTTTGTTCTTATGCTTTTAGTTTTACCATAATCACTTCTTTTTCCAATGTATCCATTTCAAAAAAACTGCCTGCGCGAAATCCCATAAACCTGGAGAAAACAATGCCAGGAAATGATTCCACAGCAATGTTATTGTCCCTGACAACCGCGTTATAATACCTTCTGGCCATTTGAATAGAATCTTCAATGCTCACAAGCTGGTTTTGAAGGTTTATGAAGCTTTTATCTGCAAGTAATTCGGGGTAATTTTCAATAATTGCAAATAGATTTTTCATTGCCTTGGTTACATTGCTCCCGGAGACAGCTTTCTGTTCTATTTCGGTAGTATTTAAATATTCTGATCTTTTTCTGGTTATTTCCTCTAAAGTATTGCTTTCATATTTTGCATATTGTTTCACAACTTCAACCAGGTTAGGAATTAGGTCATACCTTTGTTTAAGTTGAACATCAATATCACTCCAAGCATTTTTGATTCTATTTCTATAGCGGATAAAAATATTAAAGTAAATAACAGTTGTGATTATTAATAATGATAAAACAATTGAAATAATCCAAAACAACATGTTTCATCTCCTCCATGATTCGACAGCGCTATACCAGACATCTTTATATTCAGGACTTCTGCTCAGTGTATAATCGTTATCAGTATAAGGGTTATCTGTTTTATTAAAATCCATTGTCATTGAAAAAATGTTGCGGTCTTCGCCATAATTCCATGTTTCATTAAATGGGGAACGGTAAACACTATAAGGAGGGCCAAAAACGACATAAATAATACCTCTATCGGTTTTCCAACCTTCGGTATAAGAAGTAAAAAACCTGTTAGCATCCTGAACCCTATTGTAGTAAACTTTAATCATCTCTCTGGCTCTTTCAGCATTTCCCGCTTTTTCTAACCAAAAAGCATCAATAGTTGACTTAATATTTTTCATCATTAAAAGGTCGTTGAATTCATTCTTTGTTGTTATATACTTCAATGGGTAGAGCATTTGCTCAGCGTTAGTTATCAAGGGAAAATCTTCGTAAAAATGAAAAAGAGTAAAGCCTTCCTTCTTGCTTGTATCTGCCTGAAAGTGATATATACCGGGTTTGGTCAAAGTCATCAGGTTTGATTTCTCGTTGTTTATATCAATTGTAAAGATGGTATCAGGTCTTAATACTTCAGATTTTGAGCTCACAATAGTAAAAGGTGGTTCGGCAGGCAAAAACTCGCGGCTAAAATACTTCACATAAAGTTTGTAAACTTGTTGCCCATTCATTTCAATAAAAAATTGTTGATTACTTCTAACACAGTTACTCATTAAAGGAGAATTATTTTTATCTCTTACAATAAAGCTATTTCTGCCCAGATTGCTGCTTTTTAAAATATTTAAATAATTTGTTGAAGTGTATTTTTTATTTAAATCTGTTATAGTAAGTGCAAGTATATAATCGCTAGGAAACCGGGTGAATACATTAAAGCTATCTATAATATTTTTTTCATATTTATAATGTGTACTATCGGTAATAATAAATGAAGCAGAGTCAACGATTTTTTTTGTTTCTTTCACATTAAACAACTCATATTTAACCTGAAATTGAGCAAAATAATATTCATTTTTCACATCTTTCTGAAATAACAAACCTGCTGGGTTTAATGAATAATAAATACGTGTTGAATCTTGGTTAATATTGAACGCACAAAAACTAATATTTAAAAGTCTGGCCTGATTCTGATAGTTTGATGAAATATTTGTAAAGTTCATCTTTGATGGGTTATAACAACCACAATAAAGCCATAAAGAAAAAACAAAAACAACTGAAAATATTTTATATTTCATAATTGTTCAATTAATCATCATTATCATTTTCGCTATCTGACACCTCTGGCAATTTTTTCGAACCTTTTGCTCCCAGTATTTTCAGGTTTTCAACTTTCTTTATCAGGCTACCTTTCCCTTCGTAGAGCTTTTTATTTGCCTGTTCATAAGTGTTTCGCACTGTATCAAGTTGTTGCCCGAGTTTTTTTAAGTCTTCAACAAGCCCGGCAAATTTATCATACAGGTTCCCTCCTTCTTTGGCAATGGCAATTGCATTTTGTGTTTGTTTTTCACGCTTCCAGATAGATTCAATAGTGCGCAGCGTTGCCAGTAATGTGGACGGGCTGACAATAACAACTTTTCTTTCCCATGCAAAATTAAACAGCTCCACATCATTTTGAACAGCAATACTAAATGAGGATTCGATGGGGAGAAACATCAAAACGAATTCAGGGGAGTTCATATTTTTTGCATGGTAATAATTCTTTTCACTAAGTTTTTTAATATGAGTTCTGATAGAATCTACATGCATGCCTGCATAATGTTCTTTTTCTTTAACATCGTCGGTATTAACCAATTGTTCGTAAGCTATCAGGGATACTTTTGAATCAATAATAATGTGTTTGTTGTCAGGCAATTTCACAATTACATCGGGCCTTAACATATCGCCTTCTTCGTTTCTCAGGGTATATTGAGTTTCATATTCTTCCCCTTTAATCAATCCGGAACTCTCAAGGATTTTTTCCAAAACCAGTTCTCCCCAGTTGCCCTGTTGTTTCACGTCGCCTTTTATAGCTCTTGTCAAGTTATGTGCTTCCTGAACAATATGATTATTAAGTTCGTGAAGTTTTTTCAATTCAGCTTTCAGGTCTGTTTGGTCTTTGAGGCTTTTTTCATATGTTTCCGCCACCTGTTTTTCAAAACCAAGCAATTTATCTTTTAGTGGGGTTAAGACATCCTCAATTTTCTTTTTATTTGTTTCAGAAAATTCAACTGTATTTTGTTTAAGTATTTTTGTAGCGAGGTTCTCAAACTCGGTAAGAAACCTTTCTCGTATTTCACCAACTTCTTTTTTCTGAACATCAAGTTTCTCAATCAGAGAAGATTTTTCTTGTTTAAGAGTTGCGGTTTCGGCAATAAGATGATTGACACGTTCCCTTTCGGCAGCCAAATGCTGGCTAAGAGAATTTATGTTATTCTGAAAATCATTGTTTTTTTCTTCGGCTATTTTTTTAACTGTTTCAACCTCTGCTGTTTTTTCAATAAGTTGTTTTTCTGTTATAGCTAGCTTTTGGTTTAGTGATGTAACTCTTTTCTGATAAAAAAACCATACGATAAATGCACCGGAAACTAATGCAACAATCACAGACAATACTATTGGAAGCATAGAAACTTTTTTTTGTAAATTTAGTTAATTCTTTTTTAAAAAACACCGAATAAATTTCAGCCCTTTTTATTCAAGGTTATTATTGTAATTTCCGGTTTTACACCTATTCGTGCTGAAAAACCACTATAGCCCAGACCCGGATTTACATACAACACTTGTTCCCCATAAGTGTATGAACCATACCAATATTTAAAAATAAATCTGCTCGGACTGAATTTAAACATATCCGTTACACATGCCAACTGCATTGCATGAGTATGCCCCGACAGTGTGAGCGAAATATTTGTTCCCCCGGAAACTTCATCTTTCCAATGATTCGGGTCATGTGACATTAAAATAACAAAATCATTATTTTTTGTATAACTTAATGCTTTATTTAAATCCCCTGTACGTTTAAAAGGGTAGTTTCCTATATTATTTACACCCGCCAAGGCAATAGAATCTTTACCTTTTTTAATATAACATGCCGAATCTATCAATACGACAAAGCCCATTTTTTTTTCGGCTTCAACAAGTTTGTTTGTTATTTCAGCCTGATTATTAATCTCCCGAAGTTTAAAATAATCACCAATATCATGATTCCCAAGAATGCAAAATTTACCATAAGGAAATTTTAAATCAGAAAAAATGTTTACATAATTTTCTGTTTCCACATCCGAAACATTAATCATATCGCCGGTCATTAAAAGCATATCGGGCGATAAATCTTTTATAATTCTGGTTGCTTTGCTGATAAAACACGTATCCTTATAACTGCCAAGATGCAAATCCGAAATCTGGATAATTTTAAAGCCGTTAAATTCTTCTGGTAAGCCGGAATAATTTAGATTGATATTTTTTAGTTTAATATTTGTTTTACCATAAGTAAACCCATGAATACAAAAAGCTAAAGCCACGGTAAACACGAAAAGGCTTAAAATATATATCCACAAACTTCTTCTCAATTTAAATCCTGTTGCGTCTGTTTTTCTAAACAATAAAGTAATAAATCTGAATAAGTCGTAAATAATTATTGGAACCGCCATCGCTGATTTGGGTAAATATAGAAGAATAAAAATGTTTAACAACATGTAAAGCTGCCTGTATTTAATCGGATCGTCCCCTGGATAACCAATAATCAAAAACCACGATGCTTCAAAGGCAGCAAATATCAGCGTCATGATTATGAGAATAATTTTAAGGCGTTTTTGTTTAAGATTATCTTTTACAAAAAGCGCCTTAATTGCACGAAAAAAATATATATCCGAAACAATTACAACAATTGTTACGGTAATTATGCGTATTATGAAGTTCATAAAAAAAGCAGTTACTTAAGGCAACTGCTTTTCAAAATTAACAATAAAATTATTTACTGATAATAATTTTATGTGTTTTAATATCCCCATTGATATTTATTCTTATAAAATATATACCGTCAATGTGGGAGCTAAGGTTTAGTGTATAAATATTATTTCCTTCTGACATTTTCATAGTTTCACTAAATATTTCCTGTCCCACCAGGTTGATTACAGAAATTATAATATCCGATTCATGTGAAGACCCGACCTGAATGTATATCTGGCCTGTTGATGATGGATTGGGATAAATGTTATAAGTTATGGTAGCATTTTCATAATCATTAATACTTGCTGTATTTTTAGCTGTAGTAAATTTAAATGGAGCCGACCAATCCGTTGAGTCTAAAGAAGTAATTGCCCTCATTCTCCAATAATATGATTGAAAATAATTAAGTGGTTCTGTTCCCGGTATAGTATATGATGTAAGGCTATCCAGAATTGTGTAATATCTTGGATTAGAGAAGGCATTACTTGTGTCAATTTCCAGATTGTATGCCCCGATATCTCCAACTTTAGTCCAGGAAAAAGCCGGAGTAATACTGATGCTTGTATCATTATTAGCCGGTGATATCAGCGAAACAACATCTATAGTTGTAAACCTTCTGATTTCACTCCATTTAGATGTATCCAGATGATTATATGCCCTGACTTTCCAGAAATATTTCTGTCCAAATAGTAATGTGTCGGTGAATGTTCTTATTATGGTATCTGTACCTGCGGTATAAATTGTACTTAAAGTATCTACAGTGAAATACATTGGTGATGTAAACAATGTGTCAACAGATAATGCATATTGATAGAAATTCGAGCCTGTCCATTTCCATTCAAGTTTACAAACAGGTGATTTTTTAATAGTATCGTCCGCAGGTTTCTTCAGCAAAACTGTATCAATTGTCCAGACATTTAAGGCATCTGACCAGTCGCTGGTATCGGCAGCGTGAAGTGCCCTCATTCTGAGATAATAATGTTCTCCAAAACCCAGTTGTTTTGAGTTACTTTCGGTTTTGTTAGCGGCAATAAGGCTGCCAACATAGAATGGGCTTGAGAATGCAAGGGTGGTATCCATTTCATACTCGTAATTTGCTAATCCAGATATTGCATTCCACTTAAAATTCATTTTTACATACTGATTTTTAGCACTATCAGTTGGTTTAATGATTTTAACTTTTTGTATGGTTGTAAATTTTCTTATATCAGACCAGCCTGATGAATCGCTTTCACTAAAAGCTTTTACTCTCCAGTAATATTTTGTGTTAAACTTTAACAATACGGCATTGGTTGCTGAAAAAGATGTTGAATAATAAACAGGATTTGTAAACAAACTATCATTACTTATTTGTACTTTGTATGAGAGTCCCATAGGAACTGATGTCCAATCGAGCAATACGTTTGGCATCTGGTTTACTGCTCCATTTGCCGGAGCAGATAATGTAGGTGCATACATCGGTGTAATATCGACAAATACGGTGGATGTTGATGTTTCTCCATCTAAATCCTGAATGGTATAAGTAAAGCTGTCAGAGCCAAGATACGTTGTTGATGACGGAGTATAAACTATCTTATCATCAGCAGGGTTTGTGGGTGTGCCATTATTGTTGATACTAGTAACTCCATGTGCACCGTTAGTTGAAACCAATGCGCAGGCACATGGGCCATCGCCTCCAAAGGTGTCGTTATACAAAACGTGAATCGTTACACTTGAATTCGGATTTGTGTATGCATTATCGTCATTACTATATGGCATATCATTAATGGGTAAGACATCAATAAAGACCGTATCATCTGAACATGCAGGGGGCAAAGGTAAACCATTATCACAAATAGCAATTATCACTGTGTCCGTACCAAAAAAATCCGGGGCAGGAGTATAAGTAAAAGTCCCATCCGTGTTAATAACAATTGAGCCATGAATCGGTCCGCTGACAGGAACAGTACTTGCAGTTAGTGCTGTTCCCTCAACAATATCTATATCTGCATTGGCTAAAACATCTCCACTCACAGCTGTGTCTTCATTAGTAATATAATTTTCATTAATTGTAAGCGGAGCATCATTAATTGAATCAACAGTGATTTCTAAATTAGCTGTATCCAATTGAAGGTTCCCATCAGTCAAATAATATGTTATTGAAGGTACTACGCCGTTCCAATTTTCTACCGGAGTAAAAACAAAACCTCCGTTTGTATCAACCATAATCTCTCCGATTCCTGACATAGTAGCAGTATCGCCGGGCAGATAAGCGGTTAGGTTCACATCAAAACCTGTTATTTCCATGGTATCTCCGTCTGCATCCATATCATTTGTCAGAACATTATCAATCAGGACATTGTCTTCATCAACATAAAAAGTATCATTAACCGCTACCGGTTTGTCATTTGTGCCAGCTACAGTAAAATAAACTGTTGCAGTATCGCAGTCCCCGTCAATATCGCAAAGCTTATATGTCATCGAATCTGTTCCGAAAAAATTTAAATCCGGTGTATAGGTAAAAACTCCTGTTGTATCTAATACTAATGCACCATGCAATGGCCCATTGATAATACTCCAAATATTACCTCCATCTAAACTGGGAACATCATTAAGCGAAACATCTCCATTAAAAACAACATCTTCTGTAACCAAGCAATTATCATCTGATGCTGTTGGCTCAGCCAATAAGGCGGGTAAATGAGAAAAAATAATGTTTTTTGAAGTTACATACAGTTTGTTTTGGTGTGCATTAAAAATATTGTAAGGAAATCCATAAACGCTTATACCCCATATAAGTAATACTATTCCACATAAAAATTTTTTCATAACTTTTATTTTTTTATTATTTATTAAAATTTTAATTACAACTCAAATTTATTTTTTAAACTCCGTTTACCTTACAATTAAGAATTTACCGCTTTTGTATTCATTGCCATGTACTAACTGAATTATATATGAACCTTTTGACAACTCGCTGCAGTTTAATTTTTCAGTATGATATCCGCTTGGTTTATTATATATATTCTGTGTTTTCACAAGTTTTCCTTTCAAATCATAAATATTTATGGTAAGCCCTGAATTAACATTAAGTGAAAACCCAATATTAATATAATCTGTTGCTGGATTTGGATAAATATTTAGCTTGCCAGCTGATGCAACGCTTGGCTTATTGTTGTTATTTATTCCTAAATATTCGAAATTTCCATAAAATCCACGACCGTGAGTGGCGACATATATTGCTCCATAATTTGTAACTCCGGGATAATTATATACCTGTTGCCTTATCATAAATACCGGTACTCTTGGCATACCATTATTTTCTTCTGTCCATTCAATAAGTGCCTCTGATTTAGTAATATCCTGTGTGGCATACATGCCGTATTCTGTCCCGATAATAACCATCTTTGGATTGCTCATTTCAAAAATACAACTGTAAACCGGCATGGCTGGGAGTTTTTTGCCGGCTGTTGTGCCTTGTTTTGCTTCAAAAGTCGGGTCATAATCCAATGCATTGCTGCTATAATATATATACTTTGTTCTTCCATAATTTCCCAATGTTGCTAAAACCCTGTTTGGATTGTTTGGGTCAACAGCAATGCTTGTTACTGCCTGTGCAAATGACTCAATTTCTCTAAACTCTAATACGGAATATGGGCTGTTATAAGTAGCGCTTAAAGAATCTGTAATTGCAAGTATGTTTGAAATCCTGTATAATTTTCCTCCAACAGTTCCAACAAACAAATAGTTTCCGCATTTTGATATCGTAAATGTGTGCGGATTTGCAATATTTGCAATATTAAACCACTGTGGAGTTATTCCAAAATGAAGCGCTTTTTTTGTCATCCATACACCATTTGCTGTACCAACAAAAAAGTGGGATGTAATAATATCTTTAACATACAGTGTATCCCCAGGGAAAAGAGTATCGGTAACATTAGAATAATAAAAATCTTCTGGTGTAATAATATAATTAAAAGGATAAAAATCATTTTGGCTTTTAACAACAATATTATCTCCGATAACATGTTTGAGGGTATCCACATACCATGTATAATCGGGGCTGTATGAATTATTAAAGCTTTCCCAGTGTAACATAGGAGTAATAAAGGGGCCTGCATTTTCACCCGGCACATATGAGCCTATCATGAATGTACTCATAAATTGCAAGTTAGAAGCCTGCTGATAAGTTGCTCCTCTGTCGGGCGAGCGCCAGATGCCTGCATATTGAGAAGTTCCAAAGAATGCATCGGGGTTTATTAAAGAAAAAGCTGCCCATCCACCGTCACCGCTATATAATACCATACCTTTTTTTGTGTCAAAACCAGTGCCGCTAACATAAGGATTGCTGTTGTCTTGAGTACCGCCCATAATACCTGTTGTCCCGTTATGTGCAAGCGCATAAAACTGGGTAATACTGTAATTTCTATTTATGTGCTGAAAAGTATAGCCTCCGTCTGTAGTTTTAGCAATTCCTCCATCGGAGCCAAGGTAAAAGATATTCGGATTTCTTTTATCAAAAACAATGGCGTGCATATCCACATGGCAATCGTATTGTTCGGAGCCGATAGTAACCTGAGTAACATTGCCTCCATAATGCCATTCCCAAACTACAATACCGCCCATAAAGATTTTATCAGGGTTGGTTGGATGAACGGTTACAACATTATCATAAGTACCCTGACTATTATCTCCGAATAAATTAAAAGCAGGAGAACCCCCCGGGGCAATCTGTTCCCAGTTTTGCCCTTTATCTATTGACCTGTAAACTCCTTTAAGCGACCCAATAGCATTTGCTACTACTGCATAAATGTAATTTGGATTTGAGGGAGCAATATCAATTTCAATTCTTCTAGAAGTACCAATTTCCGGAGGGGTTCTGTCAACAAAGGTATGAGGATTGCCACTGTTGGAACCCTCTGAAGAAATATATACTTTATTGCCTACAACAGCTGCAATGGTTTGGTCGGAACCAATAGCCAGAGCAGTACAAACTCCTGTCAATATTGTTGTTCCATTAGGAGCATAGACGGGATTTACCCATTGAGAAGAATTTGTGTCCCAATATCTTAAACCTTTATAAGTGCCGGCATAAATCCTTCCGCTGACAGGGTCAACAACGATATCATTAACAAATGACCAATCTAAACCTGTATTATTCGTGCTTGTTGGTTTTGCTCCATTAAATATTGCCCAGGAATTGCCGCCATCCGTTGACTCATAAAGTCCGCTTCCAAGAAATCCCGGGGTACCTGAAATTCCGTCAACATTTGCGAAATATTCACCCGTGCCAACATAAAGATATCCTGTAATGGGGCTTTGTGCAATACAGCAAATATTTACATCCGGTAAGCCGGGCAATGGTATCCATGACGTGCCTCCCGTTTCGGTTTTAAACAAACCGCCGGCAACTCCGCCTGCATATAAAACATTGCTGTTGTCTTTATCTACCAATATCGCTCTGGTTCTTCCGCCCACATTATTCGGGCCAAGTTCATCCCATTGCAAACCAATGGCTTTGCTGTTTGTCAACTGGGCTATTTCTTTCTGGGCATTTAATACATCAATAATATTTAATTCACCTGTAAGTGGATCATTTTTGATAGAAGCAAGCCATTTGGCTGCCCCCGCATATTCCTGATAAATCTGAGATTTTTTTGGGTTATACTTTCTTTCGGAATTTCCACTGATTACTGACAATACAAAAATTACAGCAACAACAACTAGAATTCCTGAACTAATTAGTAGATTTTTGCTTTTCATAATTAAAATTAAATTTTATTTATTTTATATTTTATTTAATATTAGTTACTTATGATTTTAATATAATATATTAATAAAAAAACGGCACAAGATACAGCTTTTTTACTTACCAGCCAAATACTTTTATAAAATTCAAGTATCACTTTACAAAAAAGAATGTTCAAATATAATATTTTGTTGGCAAATAGAACCTTTAAATCAGAGAAAGGTAAGATTACATCAGTTTCCGGTTAATTGAAATATGATTTTGTGCATGATAAGAAGATCTGATCATGGGGCCGCATTCTGCATTTTTAAATCCTTTTTCCATGGCAATCTTTTTAAATTTAAAAAATTCTTCGGGCGTATAATACTTTAGTACACTATGATTTTGTCTTGCCGGTTGGAGATATTGTCCGATAGTAATTATTTTACAATTTACAGACAACAAATCATCCATGACGGCATAAATTTCATTTTCCTTTTCCCCCAGCCCGACCATTATACCTGATTTGCTCGTAACACCAGCTTTATCAATGTATTTTAATACCTGAAGGCTGCGCCTATAATTGGCATTATATCTTATCGCAGGCGAAAGTCTTTCCACTGTTTCCAGATTATGCGAAATGATTTCTGGTTTTGCGTGAATAACCATTTCAAGACTATCTTCACTCCCTTTAAAATCAGGAATAAGAGCTTCAATAGTAGTATTTTTGCTATATTTCTTAATGGCAGTAATGGTATCATACCAAATTTGGGCACCCCCATCAGTTAAATCATCGCGGGTAACTGAAGTTAATACGCAATGCCACAAGCCGATTTTAGCAATAGCTTCAGCAATTTTAAAAGGTTCGTCTTCATCGGGAGGTTTCATGTTGCCATGAGATACTGCACAGAATTTGCAATTGCGTGTACAACTGTCTCCAAGAATCATAAATGTGGCAGTTTTTGCAGACCAGCATTCTGCAATATTTGGACATTTACCGCTTTCGCAAATGGTATGCAGGTTATATTCCGAAAGATAATTTTTAATATACGAATAATGTTCTGCCTGGGGAAGTTTTATTTTCAACCAGTCGGGTTTTCTTTCTTCAGCCCTATTTTGTGCAGGGTTTTTAGTTTTCATAATTCAGTTTAATTTTTTCTCTTACCCAGATGCAGGCTTAGATAAACATTTGCAAAAAAGAATTGGTTTTTTTGTGTTGCCATAATGGGAATGCTTCTATAAAAAGCATCCATAAACACTCCGCATTCCAATGTCTTAACAAATCTGTCATCAGCACCATACTCAAAACTTAATCCTATTTTCGCATAGATACCCGGATAAAACCCAATTTTATTAAATCCTTTAAAAAAGGAGCCTCGCCCATAAATATCTGTAATATAGTGAATATTTGGGTCGAAACGCTCAAGAGACAAGTAAGACTCGCCGGTTTGTTCATCAAATTTTACAATATACAGGTATATTGGCTTTGTAAACCCCAGATCCAATCCTCCGTAATAAAATAACCTTACCTCAATGCCTCCCCAGTAAGGTTTCCCATTTAGGATATGCTGCTGTCCAAAACCACCACGAAAAACATAAAAATGATTTAACTTTCCATAAAAAAAGCTTCTTGAATTTTCATAATAAGATGACATTTTAATTTCTTTCGGATGCTTAATATTCAATGCTTCAATTTCCCACATAATTTTCCTGAAATATGTTTTATGCTTTCCTTGTCTGTATCCAAGGCCAAAACCGCCAGAATGAACCATGATAAATCCTGATTGCTCCTTACGATAAAGTATTTTTTTATCAATATTTGATTCTGACTGCGCGAAAATCAAATCACTGATGCACATCGTTAGAAGCAATGGCAATATTTTCACAAAACAATTCATTTGGAAAAATGCATTGCACAAAGTTAAAAATAATTATTATTAAAAATGGTGTTAAACTTGCCGGGCTGTAACTGATTTTTTTACAACTTTACTATAAGCAGGACAAAGTTCCCTGGTGCCGCAAGAGGCTATAAAAACTGCAACGATAACAACTAAAATTATTATAGATACTATTTTTTTCATGTTTCAGTATTTTGAGTGGCTCTGGTGGGATTTATAAGCATCACAACGTTCCGTTGTTTTACACGAAGAAATTGCTAAAATAAAACCAAACACTATAAAAAATATTAAAACAAATTTTTTCATAAAAATTCACTTTTTATTTAAGCTTCTGCAAAATTAATAACTTTATTCAAGTTGTTGTTTTACAACACATAAAAACTTATTAACAATTTTGTGTTAAACAATGTCAATTTATAGATTAATAACGTTATTTTTACGTTAAAATTATATTATGGCTGAAATTAACCCTGTTATAGAAGAAAGCTGGAAGAATATTTTAAAAGATGAGTTTATCGCAGAATATTTTCTCCAACTCAAATCACTCCTGGTAGAAGAAAAAAAGAAATATATGGTTTACCCTTCCGGGGCCTTTATTTTTTCAGCTTTTAACCACACTCCGTTTCAAAATGTAAAGGCAGTCATTATAGGACAAGACCCCTATCATGGTTTCGGGCAGGCAAATGGGCTGTGCTTTTCTGTATCTGAAGGAATAAAAAAACCTCCTTCGCTTGAAAATATTTTCAAAGAACTTCATAACGATTTAGGGATACCCATACCTAAATCAGGGAATCTTGAAAAATGGGCAAATCAGGGAGTTCTATTGTTAAATGCATCGCTTACGGTAAGAGCCAACACACCTAACTCCCACCAGGACTTTGGATGGCAAATTTTTACAGATGCTGTCATTAAAAAACTATCAGAAGAAAGGGAAAGAATTGTCTTTTTGTTATGGGGGAAATTTGCACAAAGTAAGGAGCCGCTTATTGACAAGGAAAAGCATCACATACTGACAGCAGCTCACCCCTCGCCTTATTCAGCGTATAATGGATTTTTTGGGTGTAAACACTTTTCCAAAACCAATGATATACTTCGCGACCAAGGTATATCCGAAATTAACTGGGCTATTGAATGAGCTTATTAAAATGACCAGAAAATTTTTTCATAATTATATCTTATACACCTTGTTGTTGATACTTTTTCATCCTGTCTCTCTGGATGCTCAAAAAAAAATCAGTTTAAACATCATAAAAAACGACAGTTCTGAATTCAACATTAAAAAGATTCATGTTGATAAAACATACCCCACTAATGAAGGAGCTTCAATGGCAGTTAACAACATACTTGCAAATTTGCATAGCCAGGGATATTTGTCCGCGCGCATAGATAGTACTTTTTCAGATTCTCTGAATTATAAAGCTTATATAAGCACAGGGAAAAAGTATTATTATGTAACCTTAAAAAAAGGAAATCTAGACAGATATCTTATCAATGTTATCAATTTTAAAGAGCATAATTTTTCCGGGAAACCTTTCAAGTACGAACAAATAGTAAGAATGTCAGAAGAGCTTCTTCAATACTGCGAAAACAATGGTTATCCCTTTGCTTCATTTCAACTTGACAGTATTACTATTTTTGAAAACAAAGTTGATGCATCCATAAATTTTCAAAAAAACAACAAAATAACCATTGACAGCATCATTATAAAAGGGAACAGCAAACTTGCCAAATCATATCTGAAAAATTACCTGGGCATTAAAGAAGGCAATCTTTACGACGAATCATTAATTGTCAATATAAGTCCTAAGTTGCATGACCTTGCTTTTATCAATGAAATTAAGCCTTCTGAGGTTATGTTTACTGAAAAAAATGCAAAAATATTTTTATACATTGATAAGAAGAAAGTGAGCCGTTTTTATGGTGTAATAGGTATTTTACCGAATAATCAGGTATCCGGCAAAATTCTCATCAATGGTGAATTAAAATTAACATTGTTAAGCGCCTTCAACCGGGGTGAATTGATAGACCTTAACTGGAGAAGTATTTCAAAAGGTACACAGGATTTAAAGGTTAACCTTGCTTACCCATATCTTTTTTCAACGCCTCTGGGAATAAATTATAAATTCGCGCTTTACAAACAGGACACAACTTATCTGACACTGAACCATAACATAGGCTTGCAGTATTTCTTCCGGGGAAATACATACATCAAAGCTTATGCAGATATATACAGCTCTGACCTTCTGAATGTAAAAGGCTTGGAAGCCATCACTGTGTTGCCTGATTATGCAGATATTTCTTCCAGTCTTTACGGGATTGAATTTTTAAAAGAACAATATGACTACCGGCTAAATCCATTAAAAGGATATAGAATTAACACTTCCTTTGCGGCGGGGACAAAAAAAATTAAAAAAAATTCATCTATCAACAGCTTTGTTTATGATAGCATCCAATTGAAGACCAGTCAGTTTAAAATTTCACTTAATGGTTCCATTTTTATTCCGCTGTTTAAAAAAACCACTTTATTAATTGGGAGCGATAATGGTTATATTATCAATAAACAGATTTTTGAAAACGAGCTTTTCAGGCTGGGTGGACTGAATTCGCTGCGCGGCTTTGATGAAGAGTCAATAAGTGCATCTTATTATAATACATTAATTTTAGAAATAAGGTATTTATTTGAAAGAAATTCCTTTGTAGCCATATTCGGGAATGCCGCTTATTATGAAAAAAACACTCATAATAATTTCACACATGATATTCCTTATGGTTTTGGGGCAGGTGTGGCATTTGATACAAAAATCGGGATATTCACACTGTATTATGCACTTGGCAGCCAGTTTGGGCAACCTATTGCATTCAAGCAATCAAAAATTCATTTTGGCTTTGCAAATACATTTTAGAGTTTCAGCTCCTCAAATATGAAGCTCCATTTACATCGAGTATGGCTCCGGTCATAAAATCGGTATTGTCCGAAGCAAGCAATAAAATAGCATGAGCAACTTCCTCAGGTTTTGCTATACGGTTCAGAGGACTTTGTTTTTTTATTTCCATACCCTTTTCTCCTTTCAAAGCATTTTTTGACATGTCGGTTTCAACAAATCCAGGAGCAACCACATAAACAAAAACATGAGACGGCGCAAGCAGGCAGGCTAATGACTGGCTCAATTGATTTAATGCCGCTTTACTTGACCCATAAGCCGGGGCAAGAGGTTCTCCGCGAAACGCACCCCTCGACGAAACATTAATAATTTTTCCTCCTCCTTTTTTTGCCATATGTTTCCCAAAAAAATGCATTAAATGAGCTGGAGCAAATAGATTTACCTTTAATATATCATCAACATGTTTTTGCCAGTCAGTGAAATTTGATTCCAGCATATTGCATTCTTTGTATATCCCTGCATTATTTACCAGGATGTCAATTTTGCCGGTTTTTCTAATTATTTTTTCGCAAAAACTATCAATCTGTGAAATATCGCTCAGGTCGGCCCTTTGAATAATATGATTATCGTGGTGTAGTAACGAATGGGTTTTTAATGCTTCATTGGCATTATGATTATAATGTATAACTATCCTTGCCCCACAGTCTGCAAATTTTATTGCAGTTTCCCTTCCAATGCCCCGTGAAGCACCGGTAATCAAAACTGTTTTTCCTGTAAAATCAATTTTCATAACATCTCACAGATTCCTGTAGAACTTATGGTAGTTTTGATGATTTTCACATAATTATCATTCACTTTCAGGCCTTTTTCCATGATATTGGCAATTTCTTCCTGTTTCTTCTCCTCACATACTGATATAACCGAAGAGCCTCCCCCGCTTATGTTAAAACCATATGCGCCTGCCGATAACACTTTAGCTTTCGTATCAAGATAATTGGTAATAACTGCTGAGCGCACCGGTTCGGCAATATAATCCTTACTAATGGCCTTCCCGAACTCTTCAATATCTTTAGTATAAATTGCACATATTACCCTGGCGCAGCGTGCCATTTGTTCTTTTAACTTTTCCTGTCCTATTTCATAAGTAATAAAACCCCTGGTTGTCCTCTGGTTTTTTTTAATCACTGCCAGTACTACCGGAAATTCCGGAATATCTAACTTAATGACATCAATAGGGTTGTAACTTTTAACAAGAATGAATCCTCCGAGCAATGCGGCAGCAACATTGTCGGCATGCGGCGAGCCCCCTGAAGCTATTTCTCCCATACGGGCAAGGTCAATAAGTTCATTAGAGGGTAAATTCAGGTTTAATAATTTATTTAAGCCATAAATAGCGGAAGCAGCAGAAGCTCCTGTTGTCCCCAGACCACAACCTGATGTCATACCTTTTGTTATGGTAACTTTTACACCGAAATTCAGTTTATATTTTTTTTTCAACTCCATAATCGCCAGCCCTGCCGTATTATCTTCGATACTCACAGGGATATTCTGATTATCACCATCAAATTCAATTATTATCTTGTCATCATTAATAAGTTCAAGAACCATTTTATCATATGGTTCTTTTAATGTCATGGCAAAAATGTCATAGCCAGGACCCACATTAGCAGTGGTTGCAGGTCCTCTTAAAACAATTTTTTTCATATTAGTCTGTTTTTCTGCATAATTTTTTTCAATTTTTCCGTTTTTTCGGTGCTCAAAGGAGTAAGCGGCGAGCGGTGTCCACCGGCCGGCAAACCCATAAGGTTAAGCGCCATTTTTGCTGCCATAGGATTAGACTCAAAACGGATGGCCTCGAACAGTTCGTAATATTCAAAATGAATTTTTTCGGCTTCTTTCATTTTTCCTTCAAGGGCCAATTCTGTCAAACTTTTCATAACTTCGGGGATAACATTTCCGGAAACTGTAAAAGTGCCCGCCCCTCCAAAAGAAATGATGGGATATGCAGTAGTATCTTTGCCGGTAAATACAAAAAAGTTCTCATTGCGTGTAAGGTAAATAATTTTAGCGAGGTGATCCAATTTTTTATTTCCATCCTTAATTCCGATAATATTTGGATGTTTCGCCAGCAGTCCTGTTGTTTCGGGCAATAAGTCCACACCTGTCCTTTCAGGGGCATTGTGCAACAATATAGGCACCGGAGAGAAATCGGCAAGTTTTTCATAAAAGTCAATCAGCCCTTCCTGCTTTGGAAGAACAAAATAAGGTGTAAAAACCGCTATATAATCCACGCCCAGGTCGGCAAAGCGTTGTACACGTTCTTTGGCTTCCCACAAACTGGTGCTGCAGGCATCGGGGGCCAGTTTCACCCTGCCACGAGCAGTTTCGGCAATGATTTGTATCACGCGGTACACTTCCTCATCCGACATCATGGTGTTTTCGCCTGTAACGCCCAGTGGTGCGATGCCATGAATGCCGGATTTTATTTGTCGTTCAACAAGCATTTTGAGCCCTTCTTCATCAAGAGATAAATCCTGTTTGAAAGGCGTAATCAACAGAGTATAAGCTCCTTTTACCATAATAAATTAATTTAAATTTGTTAAAATAGTATTTTGAATTTGAAAAATTATTGTTCTACCTCTCCAGTGTAACATTCCCTTTTTTCTTAATTTGTGAATCATCCTGCATTTTGGCAACAACATAGTATGAATATACACCATTGGGCATGTCTTTTCCTTTGTAAGTTCCATCCCATTCCCCATTTACATTGCCGGTATCAAAAACTTTTTCGCCCCAGCGGTCAAATACTACCAGGCTGAGTTCAACAATACCTTCCCCTCTTACCCGAAACACATCGTTTTGTCCGTCACCGTTGGGTGAGAATATATTCGGGACATAAAAAACCGGATGATAACAATCCACATCTGGATTTATCAATTCGACGGTTCTACTAATAACACATCCATTGCTATCCGTTATAGTAACCGTATAGTTTCCTTCAATAAGTCCGGACAATTGCAATGTTGTATCTCCAGTATTCCACTCGTAATCATAGGGTTGTGTACCTCCTGTTACTGAGAGTTCTATAGTCCCCTGGTCAAAATTGGGGCAGTCGGGATTTGCAAAATCCACATCAACATCCTGAGCAGGAAGGACAACAATATAAATAGTATCGGAATCTCCGCATTGCCCGCTTATGGTATAAATAACTTTAGAAGTCCCAACGCCGGCATTTATGGTATTAAACATTCCCGTTGAAGAATTTGTCATGCCATTTCCGCTCCATAAACCACCTGACTGGGCTGCTTCCATATCAATATTACCAATATTTTCACAACTTGGGCCAACCGCAGTGATGGTAGCATCGGCCACGGGAAGAAAAGCAAGAATAATGCTATCGTTTTCAACACAGGAATTGGCATCTGTAACTTCCACCCAATAAGTACCTGATGTATAAACATCCATAATTTGTTCGTCAAAAGAATTATTCCATAAATAAGTTGCGCCCGTATTCCCTGCATCAAGGCTAATAGTATCTCCCATACAATAAGAAGCATCATTTCCCAAATTAACGACAGGCAATAAATTTACAATGATATATATCGTGTCACTATCGCCACAAAGGCCTCCTAATGTGTAAATTACCTGATTGGAGTCCGCTAATGCAACGGCAGGGTTAAACACTCCATTGATGTTATCGGTTATTCCGGTGCCGCTCCATATCCCGCCGGATTCTGCAGCAGTAAGGGTTACCGGAAGCCAGTTTATGCATAATGGCGGCTGGGGAGTAATGGTTGCATCCGCCCAGGGTTCAACAGTGATATCAATAGAATCCCTTCCAACGCAGCCATGAATATCTGATACCTGTACCCAGTATAGTCCGCTGCTGCCGGCATTATATGTCTGTCCGTCATGGCTATCCTGCCACAAAAATGCGAAGCCCGGATTTCCGGCATCAAGCAGAAGAACTGCTCCATCGCAAAATGTAGTATCATCGCCCAGATCCACATCAGGTAATTCATTCACTGTTACAACCACATCTTCCGTGGCTGAACATCCCAAAACACTTACTGTAACAAAATAGGTTTCGGTAACTGACGGGGATACATTGATGCTTTGCGAATTCTGATTGGTACTCCAATGGTATAAAATTCCACCTGATGCTGTTAATGTAACATCATTACCTTCACATACGGATGTATCATTTGTTACGAATGGGATTACGTTAAGTACACTTATAGTAACGGAATCAACACCGGTACAGTAATCGGCATTAGTAATTGTAACATAATATTGAGTTGTTACATTGGTTGTGCAAACTGGATTTTGAGAATGAATATCATCAAGCCCGTCAGCCGGCGACCAGGTATATGCTATTCCGGGGGATGCATGCAAGGTGACACTGTTCCCGTTACACAAACCATCATCTTCACCTGCATCGGCATTTACAAGTGATACTGTCAAAACAACAGGGATGCGGTATGTACCTGGGCAGGTTCCAAAATAATATGTTGTTGTGGCTTGAGGATTACTAATATAGAGAGATGTTGTGTTTGACAATTGTGTCCCGCCGAATTCTGAAGAATACCAGCCGTATGATGTTCCCGAAGGCGGGGTACCGGTTATGTTTGCAGTAAGAGTAACAGGTACTCCCTGGCAGGTAAGCACATCTGATGCTGAGACAGAAAAGTGTGCCACTGTGGCATTATCAACTCCTCTTCTTCCGCTAGTAGCTCCATTAGGAGGAAACTCAGGTGAAACTCCTGAAGAATTTGTGGTGCCATTCAGCCCGCCTTCTGCATTTTTATATATTGAACCATTGGAAATGGCGATATAACCTCCTCCACCTCCGCCTCCCGGCCCCTGAGCCTGAGACTGAATGGTGTTATAGTAAGTGCTGATTACCTGATTACCTCCGTTGCCCCCCGATGCCCAAACTGATACCCCTGAAATTGGCCCTACAGAATTTAAAACTACTGCGCCGCCACCGCCACCGCCGCCAGCTCCATCGGCACCATTGGAACCTAAAAAGCCTGTTCCCGATGTTGAATTCAACCCGTTTATTCCATTTGCATTGAACTCTCCTGAGCCGCTAATATTTCCATAACACATGGCATAAATAATTCCTCCTCCATTGCTTCCTGCGCCGCCCCAGGTGTCATTCTGATGTCCACCACCACCACCACCACCTAAATAAAGGCGTTCATAACCGTTCCAGTTGGGAAACAAAGGCCAGCCTCCTAAGCCACCGTAATTTTTCCTGTTATCTCCTTCCCACAGAGCATCACCGGGGGCAACCGTCAATGCATCACGGTTTTTGTATGACCATGAATATCCGCCTCTGCCACCACCATAGGAAACTACTTTATGAAAATTGGCAGATTCTAAATCCCATGCCTGTATGTATGATGAACTTGTTGTTGTGTCAGGGAAGCCGCTTCCGTCAACCCATGCAGAAGTCTGCCCAACATTACAGCCGCCGCCGCCGCCGGCATTATGCGCATTACCTCCCCCGCCGCCGTTTGCCGGGGCACCCCTGCCATATTGTGCAGAGCCCCCATAGTCGGCAATACCTTCTCCTTTTTGACCTCCCAAATTATTATTTGTAGATGCATAACCGTTGTAAGTATAAACGGTAGAGGTTTGCGGAGAAACCGCACCACCACGGAAACCTTTGCCTGATGTATTGACTGCCCCGTTATTGATAATATCCCCAAGTGTTTCCACTACCAAAACACCTCCGGTGCTCCCATTCCATGCATTACAGGTAAGTTCTGCCCCTGAATTTATTGTCAGTGTTGTGAAGCGCGGCACTCTGACTATCTGTGTTTTTCCGCTTACCGAATAATTATTAACAAGCCCGCATGTAAGATTAATAGTCTGGCCTCCTGCCACAGATGCAACCTGAGCAAATTCATATTTTCCGCAATTTCCAAGTTCGGTTATATATCCGTATTCATGCCACCATTCATCTGTAAAAATAGCTGCACCCTGCATCTGAATGATAAAAATAAGGTCGCCAGGAGCAAGGTTGGTAGAAAAAAGAGAAAGTGAATTGTTAGCAACAGTGATGCTTGTTGCCCCGGCAGTAATATCACTTATCAAGGTCGTATAAGCATTCAATATTGTATTCGTTAAAGAAACTGTATATGAACCGTTCTTGCCTCTCTGAGCATAAGAAAATGTCTCACTTCCCAAACAAATGAGAAGCAGGAGTATGATTGTTTTTTTCATAACAATATCTTTAAAATCATTATATGCACAAATTTAATAAAATCTTAAGCACTCATAAAAAATAAAAAACAAGTTTTGTCTTGTTGCCATAAAAAACGTATTTTTACATCAGATGAAAATTCAACAGGCAATATTAATTATATTTTTATTTTTTACCTCCTGTAAAAAAGAAAATCGGTTTGATTGTTTTAAAAGCACCGGAGATATTATTACAGAACAACGCTTTTCCGAACCTTTCACAGGCATATCTGTCAGCGACAATGTTAATCTTTACCTTACCCAGGACAGCCTGTTCAGCATTTATCTGGAAGCAGGCGAAAATCTGATATCCCTGATACGTTCCGAAGTAAAAGATAGAATTTTATATCTGGATAATGACAACACATGCAACTGGGTAAGAAGTTTTAAACCAAAAGTAAATGCTTACGTCAGCATGCCTTCTTTGCTGTTTCTGGAATACGACGGTTGCGGAAATATATTTACTCGCAATATCTTTAAAGATGACAGCATACGTGTTGAATGTAAAAACGGCTCCGGTATTATTGAAGCTTCTTTAGATGTTAAGAAATGTTTTTTAATCATACATACAGGGCCTGCCGACTTTAATATCAGCGGTAAGGCCGATGAGTTGCAGCTGTATTACAATGGTTCAGGAATGATACATACTGAAAACTTACCAAACCATTACACCTATGTAACTCAAAAAAGCACCGGAGATTGCTTTATCAATGTTGACAATCTGCTCATTTACAATATTAGCTGGACAGGAGATATTTTTTATACGGGAGCACCATCACAAGTACAAGGTAATATAACTGGCACCGGCCAGGCAATTCCTTTTTAAAATGAAATTTACTTTTTTAAAAAGAAAGTTTCTTATTGTAACCACGCTTATTATTTCAATATTAATCGTGTTCATTTCATGGAATATTAACTGGGGAGGAGATAAAACAAAATGGATCATTCTTGCAGATGGTAAGGGATATTACGCTTACCTACCTGCTATTTTTATTTACCATGACCTGAATTACGGTTTTTTTGAAGAAATGGAAATGAAACGATGCACAGACCCAAAGATTTTTTACGATTATCGTGCATACCACAATGGCAATACTACCAATAAATATTTTTGCGGTACTGCACTCTTGCAAATACCATTTTTTCTTACAGCACACCTCATAGCGCAACTTAAAGGTTTTCCTGCCGATGGATATTCGCCAATATATGCAATTTTAATACAAATTGCAGGAATATGTTATCTAGCTATCGGACTGTTTTTTCTTGGCAAACTGCTCCAACTTTATCATATAAAAAAAAACACAATTATTATTGTACTGACAGCAGCAGTCTTCGGAACTAACCTTTTTTATTATACCATTCGCGAAGTGGCCATGTCTCATGTCTATTCTTTTGCATTGATTTCAATGTTTCTATATACTGTAAAATATTTTTCCATAAAAAAGCAAAACCGTTATTTAATATTCTCCGCTTTGCTATTTGGACTTATAATGCTTGTCAGGCCTGTAAATGGTATTATAATTTTTGCCATTCCATTTGTTATTGGCTCAAAATCTGTTTTTCTTGACACGTTGAAATATACACTTAAAAATCCCAAATACATTTTTATAAATTTCTTTTTCATCTTCATGATTTTATCCTTTCAGCCTCTCATTTATAAAATCAGCACAGGATCTTTTTTTATTGACACCTACAATGAAGAATCTTTCAATTTTATGAATCCGGCTTTTTTCAACTTTCTTTTCAGTTATAAAAAAGGTGCCTTTCTTTATACACCATTGCTATTCATTTCGTTGGCAGGTTTCATTTTTCTCAGAAAAAATCCGTTCCGTTTAATAAGCGGAATTATTTCCTGACTTCTGACTCTACCCTGTTTTTTGTGTAATTCATATTTTTAAGAATCAGAATATAAACTAATTAGCAAAAAAATTAGTGCGGTATTACCGCACTAACCTTATTTTTGTAGGATGTATTC